>CBFGLD010000098.1:0-9826 GCA_965649495.1 uncultured Flavihumibacter sp.
TGTTGCCATAAGCAACAGCACTCTGGTGTTCCATGCCCAGGTGGGGTGATTCCACCAGCTTATAACTGTCCTCGTAAAAGGGGTAGGGACCGAACCAGTATTCGAAACTTTTCATCATCGGGAACACCTGCTGGAATTGTTTCTTCGCACTGTCCAGGTTCTCCTGCAGTACCCAGAATTCCATATCCAGTTTTCCCTTTTCGCCCTGGTAGCTATCCTGCCAGCGGGCGTACTTTCCGATATAAGGAATGATATTATAATTGTTGATCGGGTTCTTCACTTCCCAGTGCCAGGTGGTACTGCCGTTGGCCAGGGTATCGGTTTTCAGCAGCCTGCCGTTTCCCACGGCGCTGAGCCCCGCGGGTGCTGTGATGGCCAGCGATGCCCCGTTATCCGGTTCATCGCTCTGGTGGTCCTTGCAGGGATACCACACACTGGCACCCAGCCCCTGGCAGGCCACACTCATCCAGGGGTTGCCGCTGCCATCCTTTCGCCAGATCCAGCCTCCGTCCCAGGGGGGACGGATGGCCTCCACCGGTTTGCCGGAATAATCCAGCCGCAACTGCTGCACCGATCCTGGAGTTAATTCGGCAGGCACCGTAACATGCTAAACATTTCCCTCCCGTACATAAGACACCCCGCTGCCTGCCAGTATAACAGCATCCAGTTGCATGGGCTCCTGGAGGTCGATCTGCATTCGGTTACCGTTGCCCGTTACCTTAAAGGTCATGGTTACCGATCCCGAGATGGTCTTTTGTTCGTAGTCGGGAGTAACCGAAATATCATATCGAAGCACGTCCCACCAGTTTCTTTCCTCGTTAAGGCTGCCGCGCAGGCTGTCCTGCCGCGTGGCTTTTTCAGTCCCGGTTCCTATTTGAGCGTTGCTCTGCCATACCGATAAAAATGTAAGCAGGGTAGTGAGGATTCCTCTCTTGATTGATGTAAGTTGCATGAGTGCAAAATAACCAATACTGTTCAAAACTGTGGTTACCCGCCTGCCTGTTGCTGCTGTTTTCCTGTGGTGGCCGGAAGGACCGCGAAAAAGGATTCTTCCTCTACAATGAATCCTCGGGTATTGCCACGCTGGATCCTGCCTACGCCAAAAACCAAAGCATCATGTGGGCGGTACACCAGTTATACAGCACCCTGGTGGAAGTGGACCAGGACCTCCAGGTGGTTCCTTCGGTAGCCAGGAGCTGGGAGGTGTCAGCTGACGGTCTGGTATATACGTTTTACCTGCGTAACGATGTTTATTATCACAACGATGCCTGCTTTCCGGGGGGCAGGGGAAGGAAACTGGTGGCAGGGGATGTGGTCTTTAGTTTCAACAGGGTCCTGGACCCGGCAACCTCCAGCAGCGGGGCCTGGATCTTCAATGACCGGGTCATTAAGCAGGAACCTTTCCGCGCGCTGAACGATTCCGTATTCCAATTGCAGCTCAGCAAGCCCTTTCCTCCTATACTCGGAATTCTGAGCATGCAGTATTGCTCCATCCTTCCGCCCGAGGCGGCAGAGCAGTACGGTAAAGACCTGCGATCCCACCCCGTAGGATCCGGTCCCTTTCGTTTCCTGGCTATGGAAGAGGGCCAGAGCCTGATCCTGCGGCGCCATGAAAATTATTTTGAGCGCGACAGCACCGGCAAGCGGCTTCCCTACCTCAATGGCATCAAGATCAGTTTCTATGACAGCAAGGCCACCGAATTCCTGTTGTTCCGGCAGGGCAAGCTGCATTTTATCAATGACATCGACCCCTCCTTTAAGGATGAAGTGCTGAGCAAACAGGGCAAGCTGCGCAAGGAATGGGAGGGGCGCATCCGCCTGTCAAAGCATCCCTACCTGAATACGGAGTACCTGGGTATACTCATTGACCCGGAAAACCCGCGGGTGAAGAACTCGCCCCTGCGGATCAAACAGGTGCGGCAGGCCATCAACCATGCGTTCGACCGAAAAAAGATGATACTCTACCTGCGCAACAGCATCGGCATACCGGCCGAAAGCGGGTTCATTCCGGCGGGGCTGCCCTCTTATGATCCGGATAAGGTGAAAGGGTATCCCTATGACCCTGGCGCGGCCGCCAGGCTTTTGCGAGAAGCAGGTTTCCCGGAGGGGAAGTGGCTGCCGGAGATCAAACTGCTGACGATTCCCATCTATGCCGACCTGGCATCCTATATCGCCAAACAACTGGAAGAATCGGGCATACCGGTAACAGTGGAAGTGGTCCCCAAAAGCCTGCTGCTGGAGCAGACCGCACAGGGAACCGCCCTCTTCTTCCGCGGCAGCTGGATCGCAGACTACCCCGATGCGGAAAACTATTTGAGCGTTTTTTATTCCCGCAACCCGGCACCCCCCAATTATACGCGGTACAACAATCCCATTTTTGACCGCCTGTATGAAAAGGCGCTGCAGGAAACCCGCGACAGCAGCCGGTTTGCCCTGTACCAGCAGATGGACAGCCTGCTGATGGCAGATGCCCCGGTGGTACCGCTTTGGTACGACGAGGTCATCCGGCTGGTGCAGCCCGGGGTGGAAGGATTTGAACCCAATGCGCTTAACTTATTGGAACTCAGGAGAACATTCTTCAGCAGATAATTTTGAAAGAAGCCGTAACTTTGCCACTCATTTTTGAAAAATTGTGCGCATGACAGTTATTCTGATTTTCTTTTTCACCCATTGGTTCCTCTCCTTGTTCTTCCACACTTTTTTCCTGCACCGGTTTGCCTCCCACAAAATGTATACAACCAGCAAGGGCTGGGAGCGTTTCTTTTACCTGGCAACCTGGTTTACGCAGGGGTCTTCCTACCTGGTGCCCCGTGCCTATGGCGTGATGCATCGCATGCACCACGTATACAGCGATACCGAAAAGGACCCGCACAGCCCCCATTTCTTCAAGGACGTCTGGGGCATGATGATGCACACGCGCAATATCTACAACAGTTTTGTGACCCGTAAGAATATGCCCGATCCGCAATTCACCCGGGAGTACCTGCCCGTCTGGGAAAAACTGGACCGCTTTGCAGACCATTGGGCCACCCGCCTGAGTTTCGGGATCCTCTATACCCTGGTCTATATCTTTTTTGCCCCCAGCTTCTGGTGGTTCCTGCTGTTACCCATCCATTTCCTGATGGGCCCCGTGCAGGGCGCTATCGTGAACTGGTGCGGACATAAGTACGGCTACTCCAATTATGAGAACGGTGACCATTCCAGGAATTCAGAGCCATGGGGCATTTTCCTGCTGGGAGAACTCTTCCAGAACAACCACCATAAAGAAGGTACCAATCCCAATTTCGCCCGGAAATGGTTTGAACTGGACCCCACGTATTTTGTAATGAAAGCGATGAATGCAGTAGGAATCATCCGGTTGAACAAACTCGGAAGGTAAACAGGCACCTAAACACCGGGTTATCCCTGATCCGGTGTTATTGTTTTTTAGTCTGCTGCTGGTTGGTCTTCTTGAGTTTATCCCGGAAGACCTTTTCAAACTTCTCCAGCTTGGGCCGGATCACGAAATAACAATACGGCTGGGAGCCGTTGTTGAGGTAAAAATTCTGGTGCTCGGCTTCGGCTTCGTAAAACGCGGTATAGGGAGCGATCTCGGTGACAACCGGAGATTTCCAGGCCCCGCTTTTATTGAGCTGGTCTTTATAATACTGTGCTTTTTCCTTTTGCTCTTCGCTGTGGTAGAAAACGGCACTGCGGTACTGCGGACCCACATCGTTTCCCTGCTTATTCAGGGTGGTGGGATCATGGGTTTGCCAGAAAACTTCCAGCAATTCATCGAAGCTGATCACCATCGGGTCAAAGACAACCTGGATCACTTCGGCATGGCCGGTATTCTTTTCGCATACCTGTTCGTAACTGGGGTTCTTCACATGACCGCCGGAATACCCGCTGGTCACTTTATGCACGCCGTTTAACTGCTGGAAGACTGCTTCCACGCACCAGAAACAACCGGCACCCAGGGTGGCGGTATCCGTACCGGACCTGTAACCGGCATAAGTAACGTCATTGGTCATACTCTTATTCGGGTTTTCTTTCTGGGCACAACTCACGGAAAGCTGGGCAATAGACAGAAGCACTAATCCAAGGTAAATATTCAATCGCTCCATAGTGACATGTAAATGAAAAGCATTGCAATTTACGAATGCCTGCCTGATGTGGATTTGATGGGAATGTTAATCCCGGAACCTTTATGAAAGCCTTAACGCTACAAGCATGTATGTAGAAGGGAGTGGGGTCTCCACTCCCTTTTTATTAAACAGGTCAAATGGCGTCAAATACAACGAGGAGCGCCAGGATAACAGCTGCCAGCCACAGGTACCATCCACCAAAGAAGATGGGGAGGATCAGGATCAGGCTCACCCAGAACTTCCAGGTCAGGGCCCTTTCTTTCAGGTAAATGGCCAGCGGCGGAAGCAGGATGGCCAGGATGGCCAGCAGGATGGTATCCGTATCGGAATCCATCAGGGCACCCGATTTCTGCTGCTCCTTGAAATCCTTGATCAGCTTTTTTACTTCCCTGAACCGGCTCTTTTTTTCTTTCTTGCTGAGGTGGTTGAATTCGGCCACCGCCTTGTTCAGTTCGGCCTGCGTGGCAGCATCAACTTTAGGATCCGTGGCAGTGGCGGTGTTCTTCACCGGCTCGGTTTCGGCTGCACGGCTAACGGGGGCAAGAATAAATACAAAGAGGCTGGCGATCAGGATGGTAAGTTTCTTCATAGTGTTAACATTTGGTGTCGTGAAAATAGTTCTTTTCACAATATCTTTGCAACCGCTATGACACAAGAAAATTTGAAAACATTACGGGAGCGGGTTTCGGTTCTAAGGAGGTTTCTTTGACGTCGCTAACAGAAACGACAAACTCCAGCAAGACAAACAACTGACCCTGGCGCCAGGATTTTGGGACGATAATCAGCGCGCCACTGCTATTCTGAAAGAGATCAAGGTCCAGGAATACTGGCTTGGGCTGTTCAACAACGTTGATACGGCCGTAGAGGATTTTGCCGTACTCCACGATTTCTGGAAAGCCGGCGAAGCCACCGAAGAGGAAGTGAAACATTCTTACGACAAGGCCCTCGAAATGATCGAAGAGGCCGAGTTCAAGAGTTCCCTGAATCAACCGGAAGATGAGCTGCCCGCGGTAGTACAGATCAACAGTGGGGCGGGAGGAACCGAAAGCCAGGACTGGGCCCAGATCCTCAGCCGCATGTACCGCATGTACGGAGAAAAGCAGGGATGGACCGTTACCGAACTGGATTGGCAGGATGGGGATGGTGCCGGTATCAAGAGCGCCACGTTCCAGTTTGATGGTCCCTTCGCATATGGGTTCCTGAAAGGAGAAAGCGGCGTGCATCGCCTGGTGCGTATCTCGCCATTTGACTCCAATGCCCGCAGGCATACTTCCTTTGCATCGGTCTTCGTATACCCATTGGTGGATGATACCATTGAAATTGAAGTGAAAGACAGTGAGGTGAAGATGGAAACAGCCCGAAGCGGTGGTGCCGGCGGACAGAACGTGAACAAGGTAGAGACCAAGGTCATGCTAACGCATATCCCTACCGGAATTGTGGTCATCTGCCAGACCGAACGTACCCAGCTGGGTAACCGCGAAAAGGCGATGCAGATGCTGAAGAGCCGCCTCTACGAAGAGGAGCTGCGCAAGCGCGAAGAGCTCAAGAATGCCACCAATGCCAGCAAGAAAAAGATCGAATGGGGCAGCCAGATCCGTAGTTACGTCTTTCATCCGTACAAGATGATCAAGGACCACCGTACCGATTTTGAAGTGGGCAACGTACAGCCTGTGATGGACGGGGAGCTGGATGGTTTCATCAAGGCCTACCTCATGAGCCAGGCCGAAGACGCGCCCGCACAATAACCGACGTACACGTTTAACACATAAAACACACACCATGAGCTTAGGATATTTTTCATACCCCCTGCCGGCCAATGAACCGGTATTGAGTTATGCTCCGGGTTCTCCTGAAAAAGCCACCCTCAAAAAAGTGCTGGCCGAGCTGAAAAAGAAAGAAGCGGATATCCCCATGTATATAGGTGGCCGCGCTGTAAGGACCGGCAATAAGCTAAGTCTTCACCCGCCTCATGAAAGGAACCACGTACTGGGATATTTCCATGAGGGTGAACGCAAACATGTACAGCAGGCGGTGGACGCAGCGCTCAAGGCCAAGACCTCCTGGGCAGCCATGAGCTGGGAAAACAGGGCTGCTATCTTCCTGAAAGCTGCCGACCTCATAGCCACTAAATACCGGCCTTACCTGAACGGTACCACCATGCTGGGCCAAAGCAAGAATGTGTACCAGGCGGAGATCGACAGCGCCTGTGAGATCATCGACTTCCTGCGCTTCAATGTCCATTTCCTGAGCGAGATCTATAAGCAACAGCCCATCAGCTCACCGGGTATGCATAACCGGATGGAATGGCGCCCCCTGGAAGGTTTTGTGCTGGCCGTAACGCCTTTTAACTTTACAGCCATCGGCGGTAACCTGCCCACTTCCGTGGCCATGTGCGGTAATACCGTGGTTTGGAAACCCGCGCATACGCAGATCTATTCTGCCCAGATGTTCATGCGGATCCTGATGGAAGCCGGCTTGCCGGATGGGGTCATTAACCTGATCTATGTGGATGGTCCCACCGTTGGTGATGTCTGTTTCAACCATCCCGATTTTGCCGGCGTACATTTCACCGGGTCAACGGGTGTATTCAATCATATGTGGACCACCATCGGCGCCAATATTGCCAAGTACCGCTCTTATCCCCGCATTGTAGGCGAAACGGGCGGTAAGGATTTCGTGATCGCACACCGGAGCGCTGACCCGGATGTGGTGGCTACCGCGCTGGCCCGGGGTGCTTTTGAGTACCAGGGACAAAAATGTTCAGCTGCCTCCAGGGCCTACCTGCCTTCCAATATTGCCGATGTTGTGAAGAAAAAACTGGTGGACCAGGTGAGCCGCATGAAAATGGGAAGCGTGGAGGATTTTACCAATTTCATCAATGCCGTCATTGATGAAAAGAGTTACGACAAACTCAAGAAATACATTGATAATGCCCGGAAAGACAAGAAGGCAAAGATCCTGGTAGGGGGTAATTGCGATAAGAAAAAAGGCTTTTTCATAGAGCCTACCGTGATCGAAGTGAAGGATCCGAAATACGTGACCATGTGTGAAGAGCTGTTTGGTCCCATCCTTACCATCTACACCTATGACGCCAACCAGTTTGAGAAGGCGCTGGACCTGGTAGACGGAACATCGCCCTATGCTCTTACCGGTTCCATCATTGCCCAGGACCGCGAAGCGGTAGAGTTGGCAACAGAGCGGTTACGGCATGCAGCGGGTAACTTTTATATCAACGACAAACCCACCGGTGCCGTAGTCGGACAACAGCCCTTTGGCGGTGCCCGTGGCAGCGGCACCAACGATAAAGCCGGTTCCATGCTGAACCTGTATCGCTGGCTGAGCGCCCGCACCATCAAGGAAACCTATAATCCCCCGGTGGATTTCGGGTACCCCTTTCTGCAAGAAGCCTGATAATTTTTGAACAGCACTACCACCCCGTCCCACCCGGACGGGGTTTTTGTTGCGTTGCCGCGAGGCACTAAAGCTATCTAGTTCCGGATTTTTTCTTCATTTATAATAATTTATAGGTGTTTTCGTTTATACCTTCGAGTAATAAAAATCTACTTATCATGAAAAAAGCGTTATTGGTTTTATTCTTTGCAGCCACCGCAGGAGCTGCCAGTGCTCAAACTCAGTTTGGTTTAAAAGCTGGGGCGAACTTCGCAACCCTTACCGGTGATGATGCAGATGATGCCAAGATGAAAGTTGGTCTGAATGTTGGTGCTTTTGCGCGTTTACCCATTTCTGAGACTTTCAAGGTGCAGCCGGAGCTGATCTATTCTCTCCAGGGGGCCAAGTTTGAAGATGAAGGGGAAGAAGCAAAATTCAACACCAGCTACATTAATGTTCCCGTAATGTTGCAGTATCACACTGCTTCCGGATTTTTTGCTGAAACCGGTCCCCAGGTAGGTTTCCTGGCCACCGCCAAAGCAAAATACGAAGATGTGGAAGTAGACATTAAGGATTCATTCAAATCCATCGATTTCTCCTGGGGTATTGGTGTAGGTTACCAGATGGCTTCCGGCTTTGGTGTCAATGCCCGGTACAATTTGGGACTGAGCAATATCGGTGAGGAATTTGAAGGCGAAACTGCTAATGTTAAGAACAGCGTCATCCAGGTAGGAGTATTTTATACCCTCGGCGGCGGCGGTAACTAAACCCTTGATTTACAAGATCTTGAAGGGCCACTCTTGAGTGGCCCTTTTTTATTGTACCTGTTTCAGAAGTCTTATCCTTGCTTTATCCGTGCTATTTTTCATGTTAATTAATTGATAATGAACTTGTTAATTCATTTTAAAGCAAGGATAAAGAAACTATAATACTTATGCGAAAAATAGATACTGCCCGGTAGCTACCGGCCCGGCGTTCCTAACCCGGAAGCACAGTGGTATCCAACCCCCTTCCACAACCGCAGCTGAAAGCGGGTGACCTGAGTTTTGTCATTGATTAGGAACAAGGGAACTCCTATTTTCATACCGTCTAATTTTTAGATCAGAACCCCAAAAATCAACAGTATGAAAAAGCTTGCAATCCTGTTTGCCGCAGTATTCCTGTCTGTGATGGGATATACGCAGCAGGGCACTACCCAACTCAGCGTTGGTCCGGAAATTGGTTTCCCTACGGGCGACTTTAAGGACTGGGCCAAGACCGGTTTTGGTGGTACCGCCAAGGCATTATTCGGGATCGGAACCAATGGGCAGGTGACCCTGACAGCGGGCTACCTTTCTTTCGGATTTGATGGTGACATGTCTGAATTCGAGGGCAATTTCGGCATCCTTCCCATCCTGGCCGGTTATCGCCAGAACTTCAACGGCTTTTATATTGAGCCACAAGCCGGTATCGGGATCTACAATTACAAGGTTAAGTTCATGGGAGAGGAGGATACGGATTCTGAATCCGCCTTTACCTGGTCGCTGGGCGCCGGCTATGTAGTCAATCAGGTAGTGGATATAGGAGTTCGTTACCAGTCGGCCGACGTGGATGGAGATAATGTGGCGGGGTTTGGACTGCGGGTAGCGTATGTATTCAACCTGCGGGGAAGCCGGTAGCGGGCAAACCCTCCCGGTACCCAAATGGAATTACAGAAGGGCACACCAGTGCCCTTTTTTTATTTCAGGCCGGGATGATTATTTTAGCGGAAATTTCCACCATTGAAGACGATTCTCAGCGGCCGGCAACTGGCCATCACCATAAAAAGGCTGGCACACCAGATCATCGAAAACCACGGCGACCTCAGCAATACCTGTATCATCGGCATCCAGCCGCGGGGGATCTGGCTGAGCAACCGCATCGCCCGGGAGATCCGGTCCATCCTTCCCGGCACCGACCTGCAGTACGGGATCCTGGATATCACCTTTTACCGCGACGACGTACGCAATGAACTGCACATCGCCAACCAGACAGATATCCCCTTTTCCATCGAAAACAAAAACGTGGTGCTGATCGACGATGTTTTGTTCACCGGCAGAACCACCCGCGCAGCCATGGACGCCCTGCTGGACTTTGGCCGGCCCGATAAAGTGGAACTCTGCGTGCTGATCGACCGGCGCTTCAGCCGGCAATTGCCCATACAACCCGATTATTCCGGTAAGTCGATCGACTCCATTGTTTCCCAAAAAGTAAAAGTTACCTGGGAGGAAAATGAAGGAAAGGATGAAGTGGTATTACTCTAACAATTAACTTTGCACCCTAATGCAACT
>CBFGLD010000099.1:0-9750 GCA_965649495.1 uncultured Flavihumibacter sp.
AACTAAAGAAACCTGCATTGGGTGCGGTTTCTAGTCGCGCTTACTCACACTGGCGCCACCGCTGGACTTCATGTTTTTGATCAGGCCGGATCCTTTAAATTCCACCTTGCTGGCCCCACCTGCACTCACCGTGATCTCCCTGTTCACCGTTACTTCCATTTTGGAAGCACCATCTGCATCCACTTCACAATAATCGGTGATCAGATCATAAGCCTTGAATTTGCTGGCCCCATTCATTTTAACAGCCAATTGGGAGGCAGATCCTTTGAGGCGACTATCACTGGCTCCATCCAGTTTCATGTCAAGGGTATTAACCTTCAGTTCGCCGGAAATATCACTAGCCCCATTCATATTGATATTCAGGTTATCGGACCGGATCACGCCCATGAGTTCCACATCAGAGGCACCGTCTGCACTGATTACTTCCAGGTTCCGCACTGAAATATAGGCCTTCAGTTTCTGGTTGCTGGTCCAGGACCAGCCCTGTCCATCAAATCCAATTTTAAGAATGCCATTATCCACCCGTACATTAATCCTGTCCCGAATTTTCTCATTAGCGGCGCTAACAGCCACCGCATCTTCATCGCCCTGGGTGATGTAAACATCAAATGCGGAACCGGCTTTAACTCCTTTAAAACTGCCCACCTTGCGCACTTCCGCATTCGGATCGCTTACGATGAATTTTTGGGCCTGAACGCCGAACCCGGACAGTAATAAACCCATGGAAAAAATAATCGCCTTCATGTTTCTACTTTTTATGATTTATCCTTTTGATTGTACACTGCCGCCGCTACCTGTTTTCAAAGAACGGATAGAACCACCTCCTTTGTAATTGATCAGTCCACCACTGCTGGCATTGGCATTCAGTTCTTTGGAAACGTTTACATTTACGATAGCGCCGCTGCTGGCCTCGGCTGAGCAATTGGAGGAAACCAGGTCATATCCTTTAAAAATAGCGCCGCTGCTGGCATCCACACTCATTTGCTGGGTGCTGCCCTTCAATTCCGTTATAGCGCCACTGCTGGTTTCAGAGTCTATGCTCTGTGCTTTGAACTCGGCATTGATGATGGCCCCGGAACTGGCGTCCAGCGCTAATTTATCAACCGTAATAGCCGATCCGGTTTTTACAGTAGCCCCGGAGGAAGCTGCCAGCAATTCCAGCTGCCTTACGGAAACATAAGCCCTGAATTTTACATTCCTGCGCCATTTCCAATCCAGCCCCTTGTTGTCGATCCCTATCTTAAGCACCCCATTTTCCACACTAGTAGTAATCCGGTCGGTATATTCGGGATTACTGCTGCTAACAGCAACCGCAGCCTTATCTCCCTGCTGGATCAAAAGCTCGATGCCCGCGGAAACTTTCACTCCTTTGAAATCGCCGACAGTACGCGCGCGGGCGTTTGCATCCTTCACAGTGGTTACCTGGGCGAAAGCCCCCGCCGCAACCAAAGCCATTGAAATTATCATGAAAAACTTCTTCATAAAAAGGTATTTGGAGTGTGACGGAGCGTATTTCCAAAATGTTACAGGGAATTATAAAAAATTTGCGATTACCTTTGTGCCGGTTACGGCCGTAATCAATCAGATTCCTCGGGGTGCTCCCGGTCAGGCATTTACCGCCTTCCCGGATGCTGAGAAAATACCCGTAGAACCTGGACAGGGTAATGCCTGCGCAGGGAAGGTGGTCAAATCTATTTATTCCTCCTTTTGCTTTCGCAGCATTTCTCTCAAATCATTTTTTCAAACCAATCATTTACAATGAAAAAATTGTTTTTGGGGATTTGCGCATTGATGACATTTTTTCCCCTCCTGGCTCAACAACGCCAGTTTACCGTGATCGACGCTACCAGTAAACAACCCTTATCGGGGGTAACCATCCAATTATCCAATGGAGTCAGCCTGATAAGTGATGCAGATGGCAACTTTATGGCTTCTTCCACAGCGGAATGGGCCCGCTTCAGCAGTATCGGGTACAAAAACCGGCAGGTCCTCTTTGATGGCCTGCCAGACACCGTACAACTGGAACGTTATAATTTATTTCTGCAGCCCGTTGAAGTAAAGGCCCTCCGGGCAGGCGACCGGGCTCCTTTTGCCCGCACGAACATTTCCGCCCAGGAGATTGCCAAACAAAACCTGGGGCAGGATCTGCCCTTCCTGCTGAACCAGACCCCTTCTGTGGTGGTGAATTCAGATGCGGGTAACGGAGTGGGTTATACGGGCATACGCATCCGGGGCACTGATGCCACCCGCATCAATATGACTCTTAACGGCATCCCCTACAACGATGCAGAAAGCCAGGGACTTTTCCTCGTGAACCTTCCTGATTTTGCTTCCTCCATCAGCAGCCTGCAGGTGCAACGCGGGGTGGGCACTTCCAGCAACGGAGCGGGTGCCTTTGGTGCCAGTATCAATATCAGCACCCATGAATTCAACGAGGATGCCTACGGAGAAATCAACAACAGTTATGGATCTTTTAATACCTGGAAAAATACAGTCAAAGCGGGCAGCGGACTGATCAGCGATCATTTCACCATCGATGCGCGGCTTTCCCGGATTAGCAGCGACGGTTACATTGACCGCGCCAGTTCTGACCTTAAGTCGTTCTACCTGTCCACCGCTTACCTGGCAGACAAGAGCAGCCTCCGGTTGAATGTATTTTCGGGTAAGGAAACCACCTATCAATCCTGGAATGGATTGCCCCAGCAGGAAGCGCGGACTAACCGGACCTACAACAGTGCCGGTACTGAAAAACCCGGATCGCCCTACGAAAACGAGACCGACAACTACCAACAGGACCATTACCAGCTTTTTTTCAACCATGCATTCACTGAGCAATTGTCGCTTAATACCGGGGTTTTCCTGACAAGGGGACGAGGATACTATGAACAATACAAGGCAGGGGAGTCGTATGCCGACTATGGACTTGAAAACCCTGTTTTGGGTGGCGTGGAGCTGGAAACAACGGACCTGATCCGGCAGCTTTGGCTGGACAATTATTTTTATGGCGGCATCTACTCATTGCAGCACAAATCAGATCAACGGCAACTGACGGTCGGCGGAGCCTACACCCGATACGATGGCAACCACTTTGGCAAGGTCATCTGGGCCGATGCAGGTATTGCGCATAACCATGAGTGGTATAACAACGACGCATTCAAAACAGATTTGAATGTTTATGGAAAATGGCAGGAGAAACTGGGAAAAAACTGGCAAAGTTTTATCGACCTTCAATACCGGTCGGTCAGCTATGATATAAACGGCTTTCGGAATAACCCAGGCATTACCACCCGGACAACCTATAATTTTTTCAACCCAAAGGCGGGCATCTACTACACCCGCAACAATTGGAATATATATGCCTCCTACGCCCTGGGAAACAAAGAACCCAACCGCGATGATTTTGAGGCAGGAGCAGCACAGCAGCCCAAAAGGGAGCAATTGCACGATATTGAGGCCGGCCTGGAACGCCGACAGGGCAAATACGCCTGGGCTGCCAATTTTTATTACATGATGTACCGTGACCAACTGGTATTAACGGGAAAGATAAATGATGTTGGAGCCTATGCCCGCACCAATATCGATCGCAGTTATCGGTTGGGCATTGAAGTTCAGGGCTCCGTCAAACCAACAGACTGGCTGCATTTCAATGGCAATATAACCATGAGTGAAAATAAAGTGCTCGGCTTCACGGAATACATTGACGATTACGATGAAGGAACGCAAAAAACCAACCTATTCAACAAAACAGACATTTCATTTTCACCTGCCATTATAGGCGGCGCAACGGCTACCATCATACCGGTGAAAAATGCTGACATATCCCTGATCGGCAAATATGTAGGCAGGCAATACCTGGATAACACTTCCAATAAGAATAGAAGCCTGCCCGCATTCTATACGCAGGACCTCCGGCTGCGCTATACGCTGACAGAAAAAATATTCCGGGAAATCGGCCTGGTATTCCAGGTCAATAATGTATTTAACAGGTTGTATGAACCCAATGGTTATACGTTCAGCTACCTCTATGACAGGACCCTTTATACGGAAAACTACGTCTATCCAATGGCGGGAATAAACTGGATAGCTGCCGTAAATATCAGGCTGTAAAATACGAGTGGTAAATATCCGCGTATTACTCCTATGTGGATAACTCCATTTTGGCATCATTTAGGAATGGTATGCTATATAATCCATACCTGATGAAAAAGACAATTGCCCTAAACGTCGCCATCATCCTGGTGTTTTACCTGGTATTCTTTTTCGCCGGCGGCAGGTGGTAGCAAAAAAAACAAGGCGTGAGTGTAATACTCACGCCTTTTGTTTTCACTCCGGTCTTCTTTATTATAAGGTATCATCCACCAAACTTTTCCTGCCAGGCAAGCATGCCACCTTCCAGGTTTTTGGTGTTGGTAAAGCCCATTGTTTCCAAAAAAAGGCAGGCCGTCATGCTTCTCTTGCCACTTCGGCAATGAATGATAATTTCCTCATCTTTTATATCCTCCAATTCATCCACCTGCATGGATTGAATTTTACCCAGGGGAATTAACCGGGCACCAATATTGAATTCAGCGTATTCTTCCGGCTCCCGTACATCAATGATATTAAGTTTCTCACCGGCGTCTATACGAGCTTTTAACTCCTCAACAGTAATGATCTCCATGATTGAAAGTTTTGACAGTTGATTAATAATTATTTTCAACAGGGGCTACCGGTCTGGTGGGTGGAGTAAAACTGGCCGTATCGCGCACCGGTTTTTGAGCACCTAACCATACGTCGATCATCTGGCCGGGGCGGATCCTGTTCACCCGCCTGTCCGGAGTATGTCTTTCAGGACTCTGGCGGTAGATATATGCCGAGCCGGTATCGCGCACACCTGGGTCCAGCACGCGGGCACCGAAACTGATGCCACTTGCCTCCAGCAACACACTGGCTTCGGCATAGGTCATAGCAAAAAGATCTGGCACTCCCATATCAATATTCGACAGGCCGCTGCCCAATACCAACGCTATCTGGGTACCCATGGGCAACTTGGTTCCGGGCTTGATATCTTCTCCATTGTACAATTGATTCAGCACGGAGTTCTTAGCGAAATCGGGTTTGTAAGAAGTATCCCCCATTTTAAGACCGAATTGCCGAAGCACGATGGCTGCATTTCGAACACTCATACCAACCAGGTTGGGCATTACCACATCAGGAGGTACGGTCCGGTTAACGGTGAGGTATACCGTACGATTCTTCTTAACCTTGGCATCCGATTCCGGGAACTGCTTCACCACTGCCCTGGCGGCAATGGTATCACGGTAAACAGAGTCCTGGATAACAACTTCAAACCCTTCGGATTCTAACTGATCCCGGGCTTCCTCAAATAGTTTGCCGGTAACGGAAGGAACATTGACTTCCTCGCCGTGTTTGGTGAAAAAATCAAGGGAACTGAAAAAGAGCAGTATAAATGCGGCCACTACCAGGAAGGCTATCAGGAGACTGACCCAAAGTGGTTTTTTTGAAAGGGATGAAAACACTGGTTTATTTTTTTATAAGGAATGGATTTCAATTTATTTTTTGGCCAGGGCCTCTTCGATCAGCGATGAATAGAAATCCTTCAAACTCCAGCCCATAGCTTTCACCTGCTGGGGAACAATACTGGCTTCGCTTTGTCCGGGTACCGTATTAATCTCCAACAGGTAGGGTTCCCCTGCAGCTTCATTGTAAATGAAATCGATCCGGATGATACCGCTGCAATTGAAAACCTGGTAAACCCTGGCGGCTGTTTGCCTGATTTGTTCGGATATCGCATCTTCCACCTGTGCCGGTGTAATCTCTTCACTCAGTCCCTGGTATTTCGCTTCAAAGTCAAAAAATTCTTTTTTACTGATGACTTCTGTAAAAGGAAGGGTAACAATTTCTCCCTGGCTCCTGAAAACACCAATGGTAAATTCACGTCCTTCGATAAATTCCTCCACCAACACCTGGTCGTCTTCCTGGAAAGCTTTTTCCAGTGCAGCTGGCAGGTCCTCTGCCTTATTCACTTTGCTCATACCGATACTGCTGCCGCCATTATTCGGTTTTACAAATACCGGAAGCGTCAACTGCGCCGCTATGGAAACTGCAGAAGCATGGCGGGAACGAAAGAGGTGCAGCGATCTGGCAACTTTAATGCCGGAGAAGGCGGCCACCGCAACGGTGTACCGCTTATTAAAGGTAAGTGCGGAAGTTGCCGCGTCACAACTGGTATAGGGAATTCCAAGCATGTCAAAATACCCCTGCAGTTTACCGTCTTCACCTGGAGTTCCGTGTATACCAATCAATACGGCATCAAACAACACTTTGCCACCATGAAAAGTGAGACTGAAATCGTTTTTGTCCACCGGAATTTCCTCCTCATTGGCACTCAGGTGCCACCAGCCATCTTTCCGGATGTCAATTTTATAAACTTCAAATTTATCGGTATCGAGATTTTTCTCAATGGTAAGGGCTGATTTGTAAGATATCTCTGCTTCCCCGGAATATCCACCGGTTACGAAAGCAATCACAGGTCTGGCATCCATCTTCGAAACTTGGTTTTTAATAAAAAGGTGAAGGAGCTGATCCTTCACCCGTTACCTGATGGGAAATATCACCCACCTATACGAAGTAGCTTTCGCTACTATTAAAACGCTGTTTAGGGAAAGTTACGTTTTAAAGGTGAAAACGTCAAATGTGAAGCCTTTCCTTTTTAGCCATCAGTTCATCAACTGTTTCGCGGTACATTTCGTCCGGAACGCAACAGTCTACGGGACAAACAGCAGCACACTGGGGTTCTTCATGAAAGCCCTGGCATTCGGTGCACTTATTCGGAACGATATAATAAGTGTCTACACTGATGGGAGCATTGCGCTGGTCAGCATCCAATACTGTTCCATCCATGAGAGTAAAGCTGCCCTTCACGGTAGTTCCATCGCTCAAAGCCCATTCAACACCTCCTTCATAAATGGCATTATTGGGGCATTCCGGTTCGCAGGCCCCGCAATTGATGCATTCTTCTGTTATTTTGATCGCCATGAGTACAAGTTTTTAGTGGGTTGTAGATGAGTTAACTTTGCACGCAAATTAATAGGTACATGTTGAATTTACAACACAGGATCGATTTATTGACAGATTTGGGGAAATATATCAGGGGAAATGACCCGGCCTGGGAGGAAGCCAAGGCAAAAGCATCCCTTGCGAATCCCTGGTTTACCCGGGAATTTATTGACATAGCCGTTCAGAATATTGCGCAAAACTTCCTGGATCCGTCCGTGTTGCAACAGATCGCCCAAAAATACCAATTGCCAGAAGTCCAGTCCTCCCCCAAAACGGTTGGACTGGTTATGGCCGGAAACATACCATTAGTGGGTTTTCATGATTGGTTATGCGTATTCCTGTCAGGCCATCATTCCCTGGTGAAACTTTCTTCCAAAGACGATATATTGCTCAAACACCTGGTGGGCAAAATGTACGAATGGGAGGTAACGGTTCAGAACACCACGGGCTTTGCCGGCATCCTAAAAGGGTGTGATGCCTATATTGCCACCGGCAGTGATAATACTGCCCGTTATTTTGAATATTATTTTGCAAAATATCCTCATATAATCCGCAAAAACAGAACGTCGGTGGCGATCCTGGATGGAACAGAAACCCCGGAAGAACTCTCCCTGCTTGCTGACGATATCAATCAATTTTTCGGGCTGGGCTGCAGGAATGTCACCAAGTTATATGTTCCGCAGCAGTACGACTTCATCCCACTGCTGGAAGCCCTGAAGAAATACGATTACTTTTTCGAACACAATAAATACAAGCATAACTACGATTACCAACTGGCCATCCAAATATTGAATAACAAGTATTATATGACCAGTGGAACGGTATTGCTGACTGAAAATGACTCCCTGTTCTCCCCTATCAGCCAGGTAAATTATCAATATTACCAGGATCGCGGGGAATTATCAGCCTCCTTCACCCATAATGAGTCCATACAATGTGTGGTGGGGCACCACCAGCTTCCCTTTGGCCAGGCGCAATGTCCTGTTTGGGAGGATTACGCCGATGGTGTCAACACTTTGTCATTTTTGGTAACTTTATGACAGTCATCTACGAAGGCCTTAGTAAAACTTCTGTTAAACTGGACAGCGGTGCAACTGAAAGGTTGTCGGCTTCGTTATTTTGTATGGTATCAGGCATGTAGTTTGACCAGTAATAATAAAAATTTAAAGGATCAACATATGAAGTTTCAGCAAATTGTTCCAGTCATCCTAATCAGTGCGGCGACCTCCGTTGGAAGCATGTATGCGTACAACAAATATGTATCCCGCGAAAATCGTACCTACATAGGTTCTGACAGCAACAGGATTCCAGCTAACTATGCTGGTTTTTTTGATGGGGTAAACGGTAGTCCGACCGATTTCAGTGATGCTGCGGCCAGTGCTATCCCCGCCACCGTGTACATCAAGACCAAGGCAACCCGAACCGCCAGCAATAACCTGCCCAAGCGAAGCCCGCTATTTGACCTTTTTGGGTTCGATTGGGACGAAGGAATGGCCCCGAGGAGCATGCCGCAAATGGCTTCGGGTTCTGGAGCCATCATCAGCGAGGATGGTTACATTGTAACCAATAACCACGTGGTGGATGGGGCGGATGACATTACGGTTACCATGAGCGACAAAAAGTCATTTAAGGCAAAGCTCATTGCTTCAGATCCCAGCAGCGACCTTGCCCTGATCAAAATAGATGCGAAAGGATTGCCTTTCCTCTTATACGGAAATTCTGATGAGGTGCGGGTGGGCCAGTGGGTGCTGGCGATAGGATATCCGCTCAACCTGGAAACAACGGTAACTGCGGGTATCGTAAGTGCCAAAAGCAGGACCTTAGAGATTAACCGCCGGCAAAGCCGGACACCGATTGAATCGTTTATCCAAACCGATGCGGCAGTTAACCCCGGAAACAGCGGTGGACCGCTTATTAATACCGCCGGGCAGCTGATCGGGATCAATTCCGCTATTGCTTCCCCTACCGGTTCCTATGCTGGTTATTCCTTTACCATTCCGGTTAATATGGTTAAAAAGATCGTTGCGGACCTCATGAAATTCGGAACCGTTCAACGAGCTTACCTGGGTATCAACTATGCCCCGGATAATCTAAGTGATGAAGTCAAAAAACAGGAAGGAATACTAACCGGTGATGGTGTATATGTTATGGATGTTACCAAAGATGGAGCAGCCGCAGCAGCCGGAATTAAGAAGGGAGATTTCATTACTAAGATCAATAATACGCCTGTAAGGTCCGGCGCTGAAATGGTTGGGCAGATTGCAACTTACCGCCCTGGTGATAAAGTGAGAATCGGTTATAGAAGAGACGGCAAAGAACTGGCTAGTGATGTGGTACTTCGAAACAGCAGTGGCACCACCGATGTGGTAAAAACCAGTATCCTCGATAAACTGGGAGCAGATGTATCCACCATTGATGCCAAATTGGCCAAGGAAATGGGGATCAAAGGAGGCGTCATCGTTAAATCGATCGATGAGGATGGTGCATTTTCCAAAACCAGGATGGAAGAAGGCTTTGTTATCCTTAAGGTGAACGGTAAAGATGTGAGTAACGTAGATGAATTCCGTTCAGAAATGGAGAAAGCCGGGGTTTCGGTTACCCTTGATGGTATGTACCCGGGTTATGAAGGCGTCTTCCGCTATCCCATGAAATTGGATTAATACAATTTTCAATAAGGAAAAAGCTACCGAA
>CBFGLD010000100.1:0-9696 GCA_965649495.1 uncultured Flavihumibacter sp.
CATCTATAACCAGGAAGAAAAACTGGAACTGGATGAGGACGGTGAACCCGTATTGCAGGAAGGCGGTCATCCCGATTCTCCTGCCGGTGACCTGGATATCCCGGGAACCGAGCTGGACGATAACGAGGAGCAGATCGGTGAAGAGGATGAAGAGAACAATTATTACAGCCTGGGTGGCGACCGGCACGAGGATCTTGAAGAGAACGACCAGTGACACCCACCCCGTTTCGGTATTTTATCTTGTTCAAACCCCGCGGCATGGTATCGCAGTTCGTGAGTCCGGACCCGGTTACCCTCTTATCCCATTTGCCTTACCCGTTTCCGGAAGGTACGCATGCGGTGGGGCGGCTGGACAGTGATTCGGAGGGTTTGCTGGTGCTGACTACCAACAAGGGCATCACGCGATTATTGTTCAGCAGCGGAACCGATCACCGGCGAACATATATCGTGCAGGTAAAAGATCATTTCAGTGAAGCCAACCTGGAACGAATCCGTTCGGGTATTACCATTCCCCTGAGGGGCAAGCCGCCGTATACCACACGCCCCTGCGAGGCGGCTATCATTTCCCGGCCGGCATGGCTGGCACCCCAGGAGCAGGAGATCGCATCGGGCAGGCCGCACACCTGGTTACAGGTCACCCTGACCGAAGGGAAGTTCCGCCAGGTCAGGAAAATGTTCAAGGCTACCGGCTGCCGTGTGGTCCGGCTGGTGCGGGTGTCCATAGAAGGACTGGAACTGGGTGATTTGCAGCAGGGAGAGCTCCGGGAACTGGAGGAGCAGGATTTTTTCAGTAAAGTATTTCCAGGAGGTGTAGAGGCTCTTCGATCTCCACAGTCACCTGCTCCTGGCATTCCTCCGGGCTGACACAGCTGGACAGACCGCCGGCAATGCTTTCACCGGTGAGGATGAATACCTGCGGGGCCAGCAGGAGGAGGATCAACAGGTTTTTAAGTGCTTGCTTTTTCATTGCCATAAATTGACACTGTAAACTTCTGAAGAATATTCCATGAGCGGACCCCGATTCCGGTGAATGGCCTATTTTGACGTATGAACTGTTTACTATGACCCATACAATGCAGGTTCTGCGCCGTTACCTGGGGTGGATCACCGATATCCGGCGCGAAGAGACCGAAGAAGAGACCCGTAATGAGATCCAGGGCGAGATCCGCTTCCGGGGCGCCAACCTCTGGTTACTGGTATTCACCATGGTCATTGCGTGTATTGGCCTGAACCTCGACTCCTCCTATGCCGTGATCGGTGCCATGCTGATGTCACCTCTCATGGCCCCGGTCATCGGCCTGGGCTTCAGCATGGCTACCAATAACTGGTCGCTCCTCCGGGAATCGGGCTGGAACTGGCTGGTGGGCTTCCTCATCAGCCTGGGTGCATCCACGGTCTTTTTCCTGGTGACCCCTTTCAGTGAGCCTACCCATGCCCTGGAAACCTTCAGCAACGCCACCATCTTTGATGTGATGCTGGCATTTTTCGGCGGGCTGGCGGGCTTTATCGGCATCACCCGCCTGCGTGGTATCAAAGTGCTGGCCGGTATGGCCGTTGCCACTGCCTGTATGCCCCCGCTCTCCACCGCGGGATATGGACTGGCCAACCAGCAATGGCATTATTTCTGGGGAGGGTCGTACTTCTATATCATCAACTGCATTTACATAGGCATGGCCGTTATGCTGCTGGCCAAATACATGAAATACGCCAAAGTGGTATCCTTTAGTCAAAAGCCCCTGAAGGCCAGGATCGTTTATGTACTGGCCATTGCCAGCATGATACCGGCCGCGTATTTTGCCTACCAGCTGGCGCTGGATAAAAGGGAGACCGGCAGGGTGGAACAATTTATCTCCGAAAATATCGGCAAGCTCGATGTTTCCATCCTCAAGACAGAAATGAAACTGGATGCCCAACCGAAAACCGTGGAGATCTATATGACGGGGCAGTTTCCCACCAAAGAGGAAGAGGAGGCCCTGCTGGCCCGCCTGCCGGAATACGGCATCGGGAATATCCGCTTCGTGCTGCATAAAACACCGGAACTGGAAACCTTGCAGGACGATCCGGCCCTTGTCCGCCAGATGACCATCAACCAGGAAAAGAAACTGCAGCGGCAGGATAGTATCATCCAGCGCTTGCTGCAACGGGTCGACAGCCTGCAGGCCGCATTAAAAAACTAGTCTACCTTTGCTGCTTTCAAACATTTCCTCACTATGATCAATGTTGGACAATACAATACCCTCAAAGTGTTACGCGCGGTGGATTTCGGGATTTTCCTGGACGACGGGAAAGAGGGTATCCTCCTGCCCAAAAGGTTTGTGCCCGCCGGGGTGAAACCGGGTGATGAACTGACCGTTTTCATTTATCACGATTCAGAAGACCGGCTGATCGCCACCACCCAGCGGCCCCTGGGCCTGGTGGGGGATATCGTGCCGCTGAAAGCGGTGTCGGTAACCCAGCAGGGGGCCTTCCTCGATTGGGGCCTGATGAAGGATATTTTCGTTCCCCGGTCCAAACAGCTGCTGAACATGCGCGTGGGAGGGATCTATATCGTGAAGATCTATATTGATGAACAGACCGGCCGGGTGGCGGCAACCGAAAAGATCGAACCCTTCCTCGATAATACCACCCTCACCGTCCAGGAAAAGGATGTGGTGGACCTTATCATTTACCGCCGCACCGACATAGGTTATACCGTCATCATCAACGGAAAGCATACCGGGGTCCTGCATTATAACGAGATCTACCGCAACATCCAGGTAGGTGACCAAATGAAGGGATTTATTAAGACCATCCGGGAAGAGAATAAGATCGACGTGGCACTCGGCGAACCCGGTTATGGCCGGGTAGGAGGGGAAGCGGGAAAGATCCTGGAGCTGCTGGCATCACACGGCGGCTTCCTGCCTTACCACGACAAGTCTGACCCCGAAGACATCTACAACTTTTTTGGGATGAGCAAGAAGACCTTTAAAATGGCCATCGGTTCCTTGTTCCGGGAGCGCCGCATCCAGATAAAGGAACATGGTATCGAACTGCTGCGATCCTGAAAGATTCGTCTCAGGATTTCCCGGGTTTGCCGCAAAAATTCACGCCAGGGCTCATGATAGGTTCAAAAGACCTAATTTTCCTCCATGAGTAATGATGCACCCGGCAGGAAATGGTTGTGGGTGGCACTGCAGGTGCTGGCCTGGGTGGTGCTGTTCTCCCTTCCCTTCCTGCTCCGCCCTTCAGGAGGCGACCGCCCACCCGAAAAATCGGGCGAACACGCGGTCAGTACCTATTATGTGGTGAACAACCTTTTCTGGATCCTTATCTTCTATATGAATGCCCTGGTGCTGATTCCCCGGCTGCTCTACCGCCGCAAGCTGGTGTATTATATATTATCATTGGTGCTCGCCTACTTCCTCTATGTTTTTATCGGGTGGGTCAATCACCTCATTTTCCAGTCCAATGGACGATTCCACCTGGGACTGCATGCCATGTTCACCTTTTTCATCTTCCTGTTCATGGTAGCCGTCAGCACGGCGCTGCGGATGGGCATTGACCGCATGCGAGCGGAAAAACTGGCCGACGAAAAAATGAATGAGAACCTGAAAACAGAGTTAAGCCTGCTGCGCTCACAGGTAAGCCCGCACTTCATGTTCAACGTGCTGAATAATATGGTTGCGCTGGCAAGGAAAAAATCCGACCTGCTGGAGCCCTCCCTGATAAAACTTTCTTCCCTCATGCGGTATATGCTTTATGATATTGACGGGGAGAAGGTTTCGCTGGACAAAGAGATCGAATACCTGGAGAGTTATATTGACCTGCAGCGTCAGCGGGTGAGCAGGAGCGTTAGTATTCATACCGATTTTTCGGATGTGGATCGTGGTTATGAACTGGAACCCATGTTGCTCATACCTTTCGTGGAAAATGCTTTCAAGCACGGCACCGGTATGATAGAGCATCCCGCTATTGACATTGTGCTCAGGGCGCGGAATCAATTGCTGGAATTTACCGTCAGCAATAAGTTTCGGGAAGACAGTGCTGAGGTCAAGGACCGCACCTCGGGTATCGGTCTGACCAATGTAAAAAGAAGGCTCAACCTGCTGTACGGCAAATCGCATACCCTTAACGTGAAAAAGGAAAACGATACTTTCACCATTCAACTCACCCTGCAGCTCAAATGAAACTCCGCTGTATTGCCATAGACGATGAGCCGCTGGCACTGGAACTGCTGGAGGATAATATCAGGAAGGTTCCTTTCCTGGACCTCGTAGCCAGTTGCGAAAACCCGCTGGAAGCCTTTAAGGTGCTGGAAAAAGAAAAAATTGACCTGGTATTCCTGGACATTCAAATGCCCGGCCTTACCGGCCTGCAGTTCATCCAGAGCCTGTCTGTAAAACCCCTTTTCATCCTGATCACGGCCTATGAAAAATATGCATTGGAGGGGTTCAACCTGGATGTTGTGGATTACCTGGTGAAGCCGGTTTCGCTGGAACGTTTTTTCAAAGCCTGTAACAAAGCCCGCGAATTGTTTGACCTGCAGCGAATCAAACAAGCTAACTCCTCTGCCTCACCGCAGTCCGTGGGCCAGCCCGATTATTTTTTCGTGAACGTGGATTACAGCCTGATGAAGATCATTTTTGCCGACATCCTCTGGATCGAATCCCTTAAGGATTATGCAAAGATCCACCTGAAAAGTTCTGCAAAACCGGTGGTGACCCGCATCAGCATGAAACAACTGGAGGATACCCTGCCCCAGGATAAGTTTATTCGCGTGCACAAGTCTTTTATCATCGCCAGGGAGCAGGTCACCTCTGTCCGTAAGAACAGCATTTTTATCGGAACCATGGAGGTCCCCGTTGGCGATAACTACCGCGAAGTGATTCCACTTATTACCGGTAAACCCTGATATTTTTTCTTTCCCTCCCTTTAGGTCGCATCTTTTTCCCGGATCATCGCATTTCACGCAGCCGCGCTCACAGACAGGATAGTTTTGTGGCATAATCGTTAAGCAATGAGAAAGCTATTCTTCCTTATCTGTATTTCCACCCTTTCGCTCACCTTGTTGGCACAACCCCCGGCCGGCCGGCCGCAGGGAATGCCGGGTGCAGCCGCCATGGCAGGTACGGTGTATGGAAAAGTGACCGACAGTGATGGCAAGCCCATCGCCGATGTTTCCGTGGTACTGCTGCGCAGTGAAATGGATACCACTACTAAAAAACCCAAAGACGTTCTGGTTGGCGGCATGACTACCAAGGCAAACGGCGACTTCAGCTTTGCCGACGTGCCCATGCGCGGACCGCTAAAGCTCAGGATCTCCGCACTGGGTTTCGCCTCCGTGGATCAAACCGTTGCCATGACTGGTGTAATGAAAGACCTGGGAAATATCAAACTCGATAGAAAAGCCGACCAACTGGAAGGGGTAACCGTAACGGCCAGCAAGCCTGTCATCCGCATGGAAGGAGATAAAAAAATCTTCAGTGTGGAGAAGGACCTGGTGAGTGCAGGAGGAACAGCATTGGATGTGATGAAGAACGTTCCTTCCGTTCAGGTGGATATCGACGGAAATGTGACCATGCGTAATGCGCAGCCGCAGATTTTCCTCGAAGGTCGCCCTACCACCCTTACCCTTGACCAGATCCCTGCCAATACCATCGAAAGCGTGGAAGTGATCACCAACCCTTCTGCTAAATACGATGCATCCGGGGGTAACGCGGGTATTTTGAATATTGTCCTGAAAAAGAATAAGCGCACCGGTTATAACGGAAATCTCCAGGCCGGGGTGAATAAATATGGGGCCATCAATGCAGGTGGGGATATCAGCCTTCGCCAACAAAAGTTCAACTTCACTGCCAACGCCATGCTGAACCAGAACAAAGGCAGGGCTACCGGTGAAACCGAACGGATCAACTTTTCCGACAACCCCATTACCGAAGTGCTACAGGAAAATTCAAGTAAAACTAATGGACAGTTTATGTTCGGAAGAGTGGGCTTTGATTATTTCGCCACTAACCGGACCACCATTTCTGTTGGTGCAGTAAAAGTGAGGGGTGAATTCAAACCCAATGATGTGATTCGTACTTCCACAGACTCACTCTACGAATCGGGTATTGTTACCAGTTATACCGACCGTTCCACTTCGGGCAGCCGTGAATTTAACGGGCAGGGATTGCAATTAGGATTGAAACAATTGTTCCCGCGTGATGGACAGGAACTGACTGCCGACCTGAATTATTTTGGTGGTAAGAATGAAGGTAACTCTCTGTTCCATACCAACCTGTATGATGCCAAGGGAGGCGAAGTTTACGGTATACAGCAACAACAGACGCTCAGCCAGGGGAAAAACAAGTTCCTGACCATCCAGACCGATTACGTGATGCCGCTGAAAGGTAAAGCCAAATTTGAAACCGGTCTGCGTGCACAGGTACGCAAGACCGAAAGTAATATCGATAATTATTTTCGTAATACTGCAGGGGGCGAATTTGTACTGGCGGAAGATGCTAACAGCCATTACAGGAACACCGATAATGTATATGCAGCTTACGTTTCTGTTTCCAATACCATCAAGGATTTTGGTTACCAGCTTGGGTTGCGTTTGGAGAGTTCCGAATACGAAGGTGAGCTGACCAAAACCGGGCAGAAATTTGGTAACAGTTACCCGGTTAGCCTGTTCCCGTCCTTGTCTTTGAGCCAGAAACTTAAGAACGACCACCAGTTGCAATTGAGCTATAGCCGCCGGGTGAACCGCCCCAATTTCTTCCAGCTTATTCCCTTTACCGACTATACGGATCCGCTGAATATTACCCGCGGTAATATAAACCTGGTACCCGAATTCACCCAGTCGCTGGAGCTGTCCTGGACCAAGCAGTTTGCCGGTAACCACAGCCTGCTGGGATCGGTTTATTATAAGTATACCGATAACCTGATCACCCGCTACCAGGACCTGCAGTACGACGAAGTACTGGAAAAGGAAGTGCTTATTAACAGCTTCATCAACGCTAACAGCAGTCGCAATTTCGGCGTGGAGTTCACCACCGTGAATCCTGTTTCCAAGTGGTGGGATATGACCACCAACCTGAACCTCTACAACAGTAAGATCAATGCGGAAGCAACCAGCGGATCGGAGCAGGATGCTATGTGGAGCCTCTTTGCAAAATGGAACAACAATTTCAAATTGCCCAAGGCCTTTACCGTACAACTTAGTGGAACTTACCAGGGTAAGACCAACCTGCCCGTAAACCAGAACCAGGGTTTTGGTCCCCCTATGATGCAGGCCCAAAGTGCAGCACAAGGTTATATCAGGGCAAACTATGGTGTGGATATCGCCATTAAAAAATCCTTCCTGAAGAATAATGCGGCTTCTGCTACCCTGAGCTTTAACGATATTTTCCGTTCCCGGAAAATGCAGCAGTACAGTTACAACGAATATTTTACCCAGGATTATTCGAGGTTGCGTGACCCGCAAATGGTGCGGCTGACAGTTGCGTATCGTTTCGGAAAAGTGGATATGTCACTTTTTAAGCGAAAAAATATGAATGGCGGCGGTATGCAGGGTGTGGAGATGCAGTAAGCAGATTTGCGTGATGCCTTTATCTTTGGTGAATGAGCAGGTCAACACAGGCAAAGATTTTGCGACAGACCCGAAAAATTCACCGCTGGTCGGGCATCACGCTTTTTATTTTCATGATCATCGTGGGATTAACCAGTGTGCTGCTGGGGTGGAAAAAACATTCGGGTGGCTACCTTTTGGCGGCAACGAGCAGTGGTGTTGGTAATCAGCCCGGGGCCTGGATTTCCCTGGATAGCATCCAGCAAATTGCTATCCATTACCAGCAGCAGCGGGGTATGCCCCACCTGGCCATCGACCGGATAGACGTGCGCCCCGGCAATGGTATTGCCAAAGTTTTATTTCTGGATAAATATGAAGCGTTGCAGGTAGACCTTACATCAGGACAGGTACTGCTGGAAGAAAAAAGAAGGTCCGATTTCATTGAGCAGTTACACGATGGTAGTATCGTCGATGACATGCTCGGATGGAAATCGGGCCTTTTTAAATTGGTATATTCTACCACATTGGGACTGGCACTGGTCTTGTTTTCACTAACCGGTTTCTGGTTATGGTTCGGTCCCAGGAGGATGCGGCGATAAGATCAATGTTTTTTCTTTCTTTGTCCGGGAGCAAAGGGTTTTGCCGATTTGGTGCCATAAACCTTTTTGGCATGTCCCGGTGGCATATGATATACTGTTGTGCGGTGCGGACGCGGGTTGCCTTTATAAACCACCACTTTACGGGTGCAGGAACTCAAGGATATGGCCCCGATTACGGTAATGGCCAGCAGGGTACGGTTCAACATAGGTGTTTGAATTAAGTAACAATATTAACGTAATACGGCCTGGTTTCGTATACAAACGTTCGGACGTCCCCCGAACATGTGTCAGACACCGTAGATGCGGTCAATGGCATCCTGGTATTTCTCCATGATGACTTTGCGCTTCAGGCTTAATTTGGGAGTCAGTTCTCCTGTATCGATGGTCCAGTCGGCAGGCAGCAGCTCAAACTTCTTGATCTGCTCCACATGATTGAAATATTTGTTGAAACTCTCCACCAGGTCCTTGTATAATTCCACCACGCGCGGATGCCGGATCATGGCATCATTGGTGGTATATTCCACCTGGTTCTGGCGGCACCATTCTTTCAGGTTCGCAAAGGAGGGAACGATCAGTGCGCTTACAAATTTCCGATCGGCTCCAATCACGATCAGCTGTTCTACATAGAGCGATTCTTTCAACCGGTTTTCGATGGGAAGTGGCGCCACGTATTTGCCACCGCTGGTCTTGAACATCTCTTTCTTGCGATCGGTAATCTTCAGAAACTCCCCGTTTACCATCATCCCGATATCACCGGTGGCAAACCAACCATCCTGGATAACCTCTGCAGTAAGGTCAGGCCGCTTGAAATAACCCATCATAATATGGGGCCCTTTGGTGAGGATCTCACCATCTTCAGCGATCTTCACCTCAAGGCCGCTCAGCACCGGGCCCACTGTGCCAAACTTCCGGAACTTTTCATTGAAATGGTTCACTGCAATCACAGGTGAAGTCTCTGTAAGCCCGTAGCCTTCCAGTATCGGGATCCTGGCGGCCGTAAATATCCGGATCAGTTTTACCTGGCAAGCCGCCCCTCCACTTACGATAGCCTTGATATTTCCTCCCAGGGCTTCCCTCCATTTACTGAAGACCAGCTTATTGGCAAGCGCCAGTTGTGCATTATACCAAACTCCCTGGTTCTTTTCCGGGTCGTACTTATCAGCAAGATCGTGTGCCCAGTAAAACAGTTTCTTTTTAATGCCTTCCAGTTCCATGCCTTTCAGCATGATTTTCTCATACACCTTTTCCAGCAGTCTCGGAACCGTAGTAAACAAGGAGGGCTGTACTTCCTTAAGATTATCACCTATGGTCTCCAGGCTTTCCGCATAATAGATAGTGGTGCCGGAAAAAAGGTAGATATAACTGACCATCCTTTCGAAAATGTGATTCAGCGGCAGGAAACTCAGTGATTTTTGTCCCTGTACCCCAATTTCCGTAAACACATCTTCGATACTGTTCATCACATTACTCAGGATATTGTGTTGCGATAACATGACCCCTTTCGACGTACCCGTTGTACCGGAAGAATAGATGATGGTAAACAGGTCTTCGCTTTTAATGCGGGCG
>CBFGLD010000101.1:0-9461 GCA_965649495.1 uncultured Flavihumibacter sp.
ATACCTGGCAGCGCGACACTTACGAACAATCACCTACCGCGGTGACCATGATCCTCAGTGCCATCATGGCAAAAATGGGCGTTTACGGATTGCTGCGCTGGCTGGCACCCATCGTTCCGGCTGCCACCTACCAGTGGGGCGATAACTTCGCTACCCTCGCCGTGATCGGAATGTTGTACGCATCCTTTATCGCCATGCGGCAGGACGACCTGAAAAGACTCGTGGCATACTCCTCCATCGCGCACATAGGCCTGATGATACTGGCCGTTTTTGCTCCCAGCTACAGCGGTATACAGGGTGTCATGATCCAGATGTTCAACCACGGCATCAATATCCTGGGAATGTGGATCATCATTAACGTGATCGAACAAAAATTCGGTACCCGCAAGATCAGCGAGCTGGGCGGACTGGCACAAAAAGCACCGGTGATGACCATCCTGCTGGTGATCGTTGCACTGGCCAATATCGCCATGCCGCTCACTAACGCCTTCATCGGTGAATTCATGATGTTCAACGGCGTGCTGAGCTCGGCCGCCACCAAGTTTGGACTGGCGTATACCGCTGCCGGATTGGTCACCATCATCCTGGGTGCCGTATATACGCTGCGCATGATCCAGCGCGTATTTTATGGCGATACCAATACATTGACCGCTAATGCAACGGATATTTCCCTGAACGTGCAGGTGGCCCTGGCCATCCTGGTGGTGGCCATCGTGCTGGTGGGCGTATATCCCAAACCGTTATTATCGCTCACAAACGAAGTGTCCGGGGAAATTCTGGGCAGGATGAATTTAAAATAACCTGAGAACGACCTGATAGTATGAACGCAATAATCCTTTCCGCAATACTTGGAGTAGTCATGATGTTCAGTGGCATTTTTGTTGCCAGCAAAACCACCATCAGGAACATCGCTACTGTTGGTATGCTGCTGCTGCTGATCGTCAACATCGCCGAACAGGGCGGTTACCAGCTCTTTGAAGTGAATACCCGCAACATGCTGGCATTCTCCAAATTCGGGTTGCTCTTCAACAGTATCGCGATTGCGGCTACCCTGGTATACTTCCTGGTATCGGCCCGCGATGTTATCAATGTGGGCAATTATGGTGCAGATTATTTTGCCCTCATCTTCTTCATCGTATGTGGTATCACCCTGGTTTCTTCCTTTAATACCCTCCTGATGCTTTTCCTGGGTATCGAGATCATTTCCATTCCGCTATATATCCTCACAGGCAGCGATAAACGCAACCTGAAAAGTAACGAAGCAGCCTTGAAATATTTCCTGATGGGTTCCTTCTCTACCGGCATCATGCTGCTGGGCATCGCTTTCATCTACGGCGCCAAGGGCAGCTTCAGCATGGAGCAGATGAACGTTGCGGTAAACGAAGGAAGGATTGCCTGGTATTATTCGGGCCTCCTGCTGGTGTTTATCAGCATGTTGTTCAAAGCTTCGGCAGCTCCCTTCCATTTCTGGACACCCGACGTGTACGACGGCGCTCCCACGGTCTTCACTTCCTTCATGGCAACCATCGTGAAAGCAGCGGTATTCATAGCCCTTGTAAGATTGTTCCAGCTTTCGTTTAATGATTCCGGTTATAACTGGAAACTCATCGTAGCCCTGGTAACGGCTGCCACCCTGTTCATCGGTAACATCACCGCCATCTTCCAGCAGAGCGTAAAACGTATGCTGGCCTATTCCTCAATTGCACAGGCCGGTTTCATGCTCTTTGCCCTTTTCAGCCAAAACGATTTTTCCCGGGAAGGCATCATTCTCTACACCCTGGGATACAGCCTGGCTACCATCGGAATCTTTGCCGTGCTCATCAAAATGAAGGACTATACCTTTGAAGGGTTCAACGGCCTGGCCCGCAGCCAGCCCGTGCTGGCTGCCACCACCACCATCTTCCTGCTGTCGCTGGCAGGCATCCCTATGACCATTGGTTTCTTTGCCAAGTATTTCATGCTGGCATCGGCTGTAAAGGGCGGATCGCACCTTTGGCTGGTCGTCTTTGCCATCCTCTGCGCAGTGATCAGCATTTATTACTATTTCCGGGTGATCCAGTCTATGTATTTCCGGACCGGCGATGCAGCTACAGAGCCCGTTACACCGGCTTTCCGCTGGCTGCTGGTGGGCATGGCTGCTGCTGTGGTCATCCTGGGCATTTTCCCCAACCTGGTGCTGCAGTACCTTTATTTCTGAGGTGCGGTAATTTTCCTAAATTCACGGAATGAACCTTTCCGATACGTTGTCACTGGCGTTGCGGACCATCCGGTCCAACGTCCTGCGTACCAGCATTACCGTGGCCATCATCGCCCTGGGTATTGCCGCATTGATTGGCATTAACACCGCTATCCAGGCCATCTCCCAAAAATTCATGGAAAGCTTTTCCAGCATGGGTGCCAGCGGATTTTCCATTCGTTAGCGATCCATGTTCCGCTTTGACCGCGGGGAAATGAAAAAGGAGGAAAAGAATGGTCGCAAGCTAAAAAAATCCAATGTCAACCAACCCATTACCCGCGAGCAGGCCGAACTGTTCAAACAGCGCTACGATTACCCCTCCAAAGTCTCCATCTCCCTGATGGCAGGTAATAATTTCACTGCCGCTTATGATACCAAAAAGAGTAACCCCACTGTGAGGGTGGTAGGAGGCGATGAGAACTATGTGGAACTCAACGGATACGAGATCGCCGCAGGTCGTAATATGAGTGAACTGGATGCCAGTAGCGGCCGTAATGTCTGCATCGTGGGGAAAGACGTGTATGAAAAGATCATGCGACCCGGCAACCCCGAACTACCGGTAGAGAAAATGATCCGGATCAACAATATCCCTTTCCGGGTCATTGGTACCCTGGCACCCCGGGGCTCCACCTTCGGACGCAGCCTCGATAACGTAGTGGTGATCCCCTACCTGGGAGTGGTGCGCTTTTTCGCCGGGTCCGCTTCCAATACTTTTTCCATCGGTGTGAAAGCTCCCGATATCACCAATATCGAAACCGCCATTGGTGAGGCGGAAGGCGTGTTCCGCGTTATCCGCAAAAACGGGATCCGGGAGGAAAGCAATTTCATAATCGACAAAAGTGATGCTTTCGTGGAACTGGCTATGAAGCAGATCGGATGGCTTACCGCCTCCGCAGTGGTTATCGGCTTTATTACCCTCATGGGCGCTGCCATCGGCCTCATGAATATCATGCTGGTGGCGGTTACTGAAAGAACCAAAGAAGTGGGGCTTATCAAAGCCATCGGTGGAAGGCAAAGTAATGTCCGCTGGCAGTTCCTCCTGGAAGCTATCCTCATCAGCCTCATAGGCGCTATCATAGGAATCATCCTCGGTGTGCTGCTGGGTAACATCGTCAGCATGCTGATGTCCACCGGTTTCGTAGTACCCTGGTTATGGGTATTCCTGGGGGTACTGATCTGTACCGTGGTTGGACTGGCAGCAGGTTCTTACCCTGCTTATAAAGCCAGTCGACTGAATCCCATTGAAGCCCTGCGGTATGAATAACAAAGGATAAAAAAATAAGCGGCTGTTGCCGCTTATTTTTTTATCTCAACCCGATGGTTTTTACTTTACCGTTAGCGCATCTGTTATGCGATCATTCAGGTCCTGCAGGTGATACTTGCTGGCAGCATCGGGGTAGGCGATGGCGGCAGCTCGCAGCTCGGTCTGCAGGCTGCGAAGGTTACCCCGTACAAATGAGATCACATCATTGGTCTTGCTGACGGTGGGACTGAAACTGATCGAAATTCCCGCTAGTGATACCGCTGGAGCAGTTGAGGGTTTGATCAGGGTCAGCATCCGCTCCACCAGGTTCTTTTGAAGGTTCCGGCGGTACATATCAATCGGCTTGCGGGTAGCCAGCTCGCTGAATATGTTGCGGCGAAGATCCAGCAGCAACTCATTCAGCGTATAGGTCTTGCTGCCCGAAACAGCCTCGGCATTCAACATCTTGTTCAACGTTGATACACTTAACAACCGCGCCAGGGCTGCATCCTGCAAGCGGCTTACCACACTGGCACCGGTAGCCCCGGTTCTGGCAAAGATCTGTTGGTCCAGCAGCCAGGTGGGAGTGGTGAATACCTGTCGGTTCAGGAAATCCATGGCTTCTTTCTGGGTATCGCGACTAACATATTCGTAAACGGCACCTGTTTGTTCAATGGTCTTGGGAGTTTCAGTAATTCCCCCGATGTTTTTGCTTACATGCCCAATATAACGGCCATACTGTGTTACCACTTCATTATAAAGCTTGTTCAGCATCTCGTAATTCTCATTGGGAAGTTTGGACCATTCCTGCAGGTTGGGAACAATGCGTTGCAGGTTCCGGATTCCATAAGCACTTGCCTTCATGGCATTGTCTCCTAAATCTTCGTTCTGGGAACGCGGATCATCGGGATTGGTCTCACGGCCAAACCACAACCTTTTGTTCTTCAGCTTTTCAATGGTAAGTGCATTCAATACCGGCACTTCAGCCTCCGGCGTGGCAGCCTCCGGTAACCACTTGTAGCCCCATTCGATGGCCCACTTGTCGTAATCGCCGATGCGGGGGAACAATCCGGACTCCCCTATATTGTCCTCGGGCTGCGCCACATAATTGAAGCGCGCATAATCCATGATGGATGGCGTATGTCCGTTTTCTTCCAGCCACTTTTTATCCCGCAATTTCTCAACAGGGACCGTTGATGAAGAACCAAAATTGTGGCGAAGCCCCAGCGTATGTCCAACCTCGTGAGATGACACAAAGCGGATCAGTTCACCCATCAGTTTGTCATCAAACTGCGGCTTCCGGGCCCTGGGGTCATTGGGAGAGGCCTGAACAAAATACCAGTTGCGCAACAACTCCATCACGTTATGGTACCAGTTGATGTGGCTCTCCAGTATCTCACCCGTGCGCGGGTCGTGTACGTGTGGACCACTGGCATTGGGAACATCAGAAGGCTTATAAACGATGGCGCTGAAGCGGGCATCTTCCAGGCTCCATTCCGGGTCATTCACCGGCGCTTCCCTGGCAAAGATGGCATTCTTAAAACCCGCTTTCTCAAATGCCGCCTGCCAGTCGTTCACACCCTGTATCAGGTAGGGCACCCACTTCTTCGGTGTAGCAGGATCTATATAAAATATAATGGGCTTTTTCGGCTCCACCAGTTCCCCTTTTTTATACTTTTCGATATCCTCTTCTTTGGGTTCCAGCCTCCAGCGGGTTACCATACGAATGGTTTCCACACCCTGCGGGTTCAGGTCGAAATCTACATACTGCCGGGAGAAAAATCCGACGCGCTCATCAAAATACCTCGACTTCATGGGGTTAGCCGGAAGCAACACCAGCGATGAATTGATCTCAACAGTAAATGCGCCGCCGCTGGCTGGGGGGGCACCACCCGGAGAAGCCGGACTGCTACCGGGCTGAGCCGGCGCCTGGCTGTAGGTCTTCACCGTCTTGATCTCCGTATTCATCGGGAAAGAACGGACCTTGTCGATATAGGACTTGTCGCCCTGCAGAGAGCCTACCTTAAATGTCCGCTTGCGGTTACCTTCAAAATTCAACACCTCGTTATCACTGTTCAGGAAACTGGTCACATCAATTACCACACCCGAAGAATCCTTGCCGAGACTGGCCAGGTCAAAAGCCTGAACAATGGGTTGTATATTACTATTGGATACAGCCCGGAACATAGGCTGCGTACTGTCGCGGCTCATCTCATCATACGAGATACTGCGCAGGAATATCTTGTTATTGGGACCCTTTTCAAAACTGATCACATTTTCCCCGATCAGGTCACCCGCATAACCAAAAAAGAAATTGCGCATGCCGGCAGCCGCTTTTGACAGCCGGTTCACCACCAATATCTCGCGGCCCAGCAGTGACTCGGGGATCTCGAAATAATACTTGTCTTCTACCTTGTGAACCGTGAACATGCCATCATCCGAAACGGCCTTTGATGTGATTACATCCTTGTAAGCCTTGGGACCGCTCTTGGGTGCTGGAGCCACAGGAGCAGGGGGAGAGACGGTGCCATTCTTATTGCCGGAAGGGCGCTGCTGACTGAACACAGGATCCTGGATCATTAAGCCGAGAACCGCCAGCGGCAAGGCTCTCAGAAACATCGGGGTCGGTGACATACGTGTTTTTATTTAGTTAGGTTTGAACTTATAAATGTAAGCCATACAATAACAGATTTGAGCTAAAATTGATCATTCACTGTTGCGACACCCATTTTTTTTTATTTTGTAGCGGATTCGGATATTTATTGTGTTAATTTGACTTTTTTAAACTTTTTTTAATTAGACTTGTGTCCCCAAAACGCTTTGGGACAATTCAAGAACATTTATACCTGTTTACAAAAACTAAAAACAAACATTTTATGGCAGAGACTAAACCTACTGCAAGTGCGAAAGCAACCACATCTGTTCAGGCGAAGAAAAGAAGCAATGTAATTTCCTGGATTGCCCCTGTATTGTGTATTCTTGGCGGTTATGTAATCTGGAGATTTGGCATGGGTGCAGATTCTGGTTTCACTAACCCTGATCCCAATGGTGGTTTCTGGCCTAACCATATCGGTCCTATCGGTGCCTTCCACAGCATCTATGAAGGTGGTATCGTAGTACCTATCCTGATCGCTAACTTCCTCATCGTGGTCGTATTTGTGATCGAAAGATTGCTCACTATTACCAAGGCCACCGGTTCTGGTAACAACGACGAATTCATCCGCAAAGTTCAGTACCACCTCGCTAACAAAAATGTTGACGCTGCCCTGGCAGAATGCGACAAGCAGAAAGGTTCTGTTGGTAATGTGATGAAAGCCGGCCTTCGTAAGTACAAGGAAATGATCACCAACACAGAATTGGAAACTGAACAGAAAGTTGCCTCTATCCAGAAAGAAGTGGAAGAAGCTACCGCACTGGAACTGCCTATGCTGGAAAAAAACCTCGTGTTCCTTTCTACCATCGCTTCCGTGGCTACCCTGCTCGGTCTGTTCGGTACGGTATTGGGTATGATCCGTTCCTTCTCCAAACTGGGTGATGAAGGTGGTGGTGATGCTGCCCGTGAACTGTCCCGCGGTATCTCCGAAGCCCTGTATAATACTGCCCTCGGTATCGGTACTTCCGCACTGGCCATCATCATGTATAACGTGTTCACCACTAAGATCGATGGTATCACTTACGGTATCGACGAATCCGGTTTCACCCTGACTCAAAGCTTCGCTTCCCTCTACAAATAAGTAGCGGCCAGCGCTGAAGCGGTGCATAAAAAAATCCGGTGGATTTTTTTATGGAAAATGCACCGGGGTGAATCTAAATGTGAACAGAACAATTAAGTAATAATGCCAAAAGTCAAACTTCCACGGAAGAGTACGAATATCGACATGACCGCGATGTGTGACGTTGCCTTCCTTCTGTTGTCGTTCTTCATCCTGACAACGAAGTTCAAGCCATCCGAAACACTGGCAGTGCAAACGCCGAGTTCCGTAGCTTCTAAAGTGGCGCCTGAAAAGGATGTTACCCTGGTCACCATCGATAAAGATGGCAAGGTGTTCCTGTCCTTTTCCGAAGACGCCCCCAAACTGGATATCCTGACTGCCCTCAATACCAGCCGGGCACTGGGACTGTCTGATGCCGAGCTCAACGCCCTGGCTAAAGGACCCTTCATCGGTGTTCCCCTGGCCCAGTTGAAATCCCTGGCCGGCCAACCCGCCGACCAGTGGCCAAAAATGGACCTGCCCGGTATCCCCGTGCTGGACTCCGCCAACAACCAGATGATCGACTGGATGAGAGCCGTTAAAACAGGATTTACCGGAGTCAAAATGAACCTCCTCGTTAAAGGTGACAACGCTTCCAAATATCCCGCTTTCAAAGGTGTGATCGATGCCTTCAAAGCCGTGGATGAAATGAAGTTCCAGATGGTCACCAACCCCGAGGGCGTTCCCGAAGGTTCCGAACTGTATAAAAAGAATATGAGCCGAGGCGGTGCAGCCGAAGCAGAAGAATAACCGTTAATTAAAAAAATTACTCCATGGCAGAAATGGATACCTCGGGCGGCGGTGGCCATAAAAAAGGTCCCGGCGTCAAGAAAAGTAAAAAAGCTTCCACCAGGGTAGACCTTACCCCGATGGTGGACCTGGGTTTTCTGCTCATCACGTTCTTCATCTTCACCACTACCATGAGCCAGCCAACAGCCATGAGGCTGTTCCTGCCCAAGGATACGGAGAAGCCCGAAGAACAGAACAAAGCAAAAGAATCGGGAGCATTGACCATCATGATGTCCAAGAACGACGTAGTGTATTACTACGAAGGTATCCTGGCACCAGATGCCTCTAACTTCAAAACTTCCACCTTCAAGGAGATACGCGATGTCATCCTGAACAAGAAGAAACAAACCGATCCCAAAGACTTTGTGGTGGTGATCAAGCCAACCAAGGAAGCAACTTATAAGAATACCGTGGATATGCTGGATGAAATGACCATCAACGACGTGAAACGATACGCCCTGGTGGACATTGCCGAAGCGGAGCAGATGCTCATCAACGCTACCGAAGGCGCCAACCCACAATAACCCGGTTGTGGAATTTTGAACAATTTGAATCTTAGTAAAAAAGCGAACAATGGACGTAAATAAAATTTTAAGTGCCGATATTCTGGACATCATCTTTGATGGAAAGAATAAAAGCTACGGCGCTTATGACTTACGCAAAACCTACAACAAGCGCATGACCATTGCGCTGGTGGGTACGGCCGCGCTGCTCGTTTTGTTCTTCGTCGGTACTATCCTGGCTAATACATTGAAGTCGAAAGAAAACAAGACCGAAATGATCGTTCAGGATGTGCAACTGGAAGAGGTCAAAACAGAAGAGCAAAAGCCTGAGCCACCACCACCACCGCCTCCGCCAAAACCGGAGCCGCCAAAAGTGGAAATGGCTAAATTCACTCCCCCCAAAATCGTAAAGGATGAGGAAGTGAAAGAAGATGAAAAACCACCGGAAGTGGAAAAACTGGAAGAGACCAAGATCGGTACCATCAACCAGGAAGGTATCAAGGACGAAGGCATCGTTGCCCCACCCGCTTCTGATGAAGGTAAAGGTGTGGTGGAAGCCCCCAAAAAGGTAGAAGAAGACTGGGACAAAACCTTTACCAAGGTGGAGATCGAGTCTGAATACCCCGGTGGTACCAGCGCCTGGCAGCGTTACCTCAACAAAAGCCTCCGCTATCCCCAGGAAGCCATTGATAATGAAGTTCAGGGTACGGTAGTGGTGCAGTTCATCGTGGACAAAGAAGGTCTGGTTAGTGATGTTCAGGCCGTTAGTGGCCCGGAAGAACTCCGCGACGAAGCTGTCCGGGTTATCAAAAAATCCGGTAAGTGGACACCCGCCGTTCAGAACGGTCGCCAGGTGAAATCTTACAAGAAGCAGCCAATTACTTTCCGCCTCGAAGTGGAATAATAGTCCCGGTATAATTGTTTGAATCCTCCTGCCC
>CBFGLD010000102.1:0-9395 GCA_965649495.1 uncultured Flavihumibacter sp.
CCTCTTGCCCAACCGGTTTTGGTGTGCCGATTGTGCAAGTTGGAGGGCCGATTGTATAATTATCCCCTATTTTTGGCCCTCAAATTTGCTTGTCTATGAAGCTTGTGTCTTATTTACGGGAAGGCCATGACCAGCTCGGCATCTATGTGGATGGTTTTATTTATGATATGGAATCGCTGCACCCAGAACTGCCGGGTAACATGAACATGTTCCTGCAGTATTGGGAAGATAGCTTCCCTACCGCCCAACTGGCCGAAAGAATGGTCAAAGAAGGCCGCATCACCCGCGACAAAGGGTTCCCGATCGACCAGGCTTACCTGCTGGCGCCGGTGCCCTTCCCCTCCTCCTGCCGCGATGGCTATGCCTTCCGTCAGCACGTGGCCGCGGCTCGCCGCAACCGCCGCGCCGAAATGATCCCCGAATTCGACCAGTTCCCCATCTTTTATTTTACCAACCATACCAGCATACAGGAGCCCGGAGAAGTGGTGTGCATGCCCGACCATTTTGAGAAGCTGGACTTTGAGCTGGAGGCCGCCGTGGTCGTCTGCAAGGCCGGCCGTAATATCAAAGCCGCCGAGGCGGATGAATACATCGGCGGACTGATGATCATGAACGATTTCAGCGCCCGTAGACTGCAGATGGAAGAGATGTTGCTGAGCCTGGGACCCGCCAAGGGCAAGGACTTCAGCACCGTCATCGGCCCCTGGCTGGTGACCCTCGACGAGCTGGCCGACCGTGAGATCGCTGCCAAGCCGGGACATACCGGCAAGAACTGGAACCTGCGCATGCAATGCCGCGTGAACGGAAAACAGGTGAGCGACGGCAACCTGGGTGATATGGACTGGACCTTCGCCGAAATTCTCGAGCGCTGCTCCTACGGCGTCACCCTACACCCCGGCGATGTGATCGGCAGCGGCACCGTGGGTACGGGCTGCTTCCTGGAACTGAACGGCACCGGCAAACTGAACGATGCCAACTATGCCGAACAGTGGCTGCAGGATGGCGACCTGGTGGAGCTGGAGATCGACGGGCTGGGCATCCTGTCCAATACCATCGTGGCCGAACAGACCGACCACTCGATCCTGGCACTGAAAAAAAATCTTCCCGCTTAACCCCATACTATGGTGATCGATCTCGCGGCATGTACGCCCATGGTGAAACAGCAGTGGCTGCAGCATGCCATCGCCCCACGCCCCATCTGCCTGGCTTCCACCATCAACAGTAACGGGCAGGTGAACCTGAGCCCCTTTTCTTTTTTCAACCTGTTCAGCTCCCACCCGCCCATCGTGGTGTTCAGTCCCGCCCGCCGCGTGCGCGACAACACCACCAAGCACACCCTGCAAAATGTGCAGGAAGTGCCGGAAGTGGTCATCCATATCGTGGACTTCGACATGGTGCAGCAGGTATCGCTGTCCAGCTGCGAGTTCCCCCGCGAGGTCAACGAATTCGTGAAAGCCGGCTTCACCGAAGTGCCGGCAACACTGGTGCGGCCACCCATGGTGAAGGAAAGTAAGGTGAAGATGGAATGCCGCGTAAACGATATTGTTGCGCTGGGAACCGAGGGAGGGGCAGGCAACCTGGTGATCTGCGAGGTATTGCGTATGCACATAGACGATAGTATCCTGGATGCGGATGGGAAAATGATCGACCAGCGCAAGCTGCACCAGGTGGCCCGGCTGGGCGGCAACTGGTACAGCCGGGTCAGCGAGAGCAACCTCTTTGAAGTGGAGAAACCTAATGTTAAGCTGGGCATCGGCATCGACGCGCTGCCCGAAAATATCCGCAACAGCAGCATCCTCAGCGGTAACGACCTCGGACAGCTGGCCAACGTTCACGAGCTGCCGGTGGTGGAACCCTCTTTCCACAATGAGCGGCTGCAACATATCTTCCAGTACTATGCCGTGAGCCCGGAGGAAATGGAACAGGAGCTGCAGCGCTATGCCAAAGAACTGCTGCAACAGCAGCAGGTACAGGCTGCCTGGCAGGTTCTGTTAGCGCTTCCTTAAAGCCGGTGGACGAAACTTGCAACATTTGCAACCTGCTGGTACCGGGATTTGCAAAAATTACGGTTACCCGGGAAAAACACCCTTCCCCCCATCTGAAATAATGCAACCGTCGCCGCGGCCGTGACCTGCATCCGCAGGAATCTCCAAATCCCCTTTAACACAAGGTTTTATCAATTACCGGGTCGCAAGGTCCTGGGGTAGTTTTACGGAAACGATCACCCCAAAACCCCAGGCCATGCTACCACTACTACTCCTCCTGCAGATCCTCCGCGGATACAACGGTCCGCTGCACCCGGCGCCCTTCTTCGTCTGGCTGTTCCTGTTAGTAAGTATGCCGTTGTCACTGGCAGCGCAAAAGACCCGCCGGGTCTACCACGCCATCCGGGAGGGTAAGACCATCGGCCAACTGGTGTTCACCGAAGAGTGGCTGGGCAGTACGCGCAGGCTATTGCTGGAATCGGCTGTGGATACCCGTTTCCTGGTACGCATTCACCTGAAAGCCCACGAGTCTGCCAGCTTCCACCACGATCGCCTGGTGCAGTCCAGCATCCGGCGCGTAGTGAACGGACATACCCGCGTAGACCAGGAGCTGGTGCAACACGATGGCCGCTACCTGGTGCGGAGCATGGAAGGAAAACGCGAGCTGCCCTTTATGGATATCCGCCATACCATCCTCAGCCTGTATGCAGCCCTGCCGGCAGGCATCCGGGAAGTGTATTCCGATAACTACGGCCGCATGATACGGGTCGAGAAACTATCAGAACAGGTATACCGCATCAAATTACCCAACGGCAGCAGCAGCATCTTTCATTACAAAGGCAATGTATGTGAGAAGATGGAAGTGAAGGGAACTGCCTATGAGCTCTGCTTCCGCCTCCAGGAAGATTAAACCCACTAAACCATATCATCATGAAAGTACTTGTAACAGGCGCCACCGGTTATATCGGTCACCGGCTGGTGGAAATACTGGTATCCCTGGGATACGAAACGGGGGTGCTGGTAAGGCAGCAATCTACTGCTTCCGCCACCGGCAAGCCCTCTCACCCTGTAGGCCCGCCAGCTCATCCTGTAAGCCAGCAAGCTCCCCCTGCCGGCTTACCTGCGGTGCGTTTCCACCGCGGCGATATCACCGACCCCGATTCGCTGATGGCTGCCATGAAGGGATACGACCAGGTGTACCACGCCGCAGCCTATGCACGGTTATGGTCACCCGATGCTTCCATCTTTTACCGCGTGAACCAGGAAGGCACACGTAATGTGCTGCAGGCGGCCCGAAACTGCGGGGTCCGGCGCGTGGTGCATACCAGCTCCACCTCGGTTTTTGGCAGTACGGGCAGGCATCCCGCTAATGAATCCACACCCCGGCTATCCGCATTTGAGAACGATTACGACCTGAGCAAGCACCTGGCTGAACGCGAAGTGCAGGAGGCGGTACAGCAGGGGCAGGATGTGGTGATGGTTAATCCCACCCGGGTCTACGGCCCGGGGGTGGACAGTCCCAGTAATGCCATCACCCACCTCACGCGGAGGATCATGCGCCGCCAACTGGTGATCCTGCCGCATGCACCGCACGTGCTGGGAAACTATGCTTTTATCGACGATGTGGTGCTCGGGCACATCCATGCCATGCAGTTTGGGGTCAGCGGCGAACGCTATATCCTGGGTGGTGAAAACCGCGAGCTGCGGGAGCTCTTTGAAATCCTGCGGGCGGAAACGGGTCATGCGTTTCACCTCTCACTCCCTCTCGCTCTCTTAAGAGGATATAGCCGCATGTTGCTGGCGTATAAAAAACTGGTGAAGCAGGATGCCCTCTTCACCCCTTCCAGCCTGAAGCGCTTTACCAACCATGCCTGCTTTGACAGCAGCAAGGCCATCCGCGACCTGCACTATCGCATCACGCCCCTGGAAGAAGGACTTCGAAAAACCATACGATCCATTCAAAACGAATCCATATGCAACCGAAATATTTTACGCTTATCACCGGTGCCAGCGAGGGACTAGGAAAAGCGCTGGCGGTGGAATGTGCCCGCAGGGGCTTTCACCTGGTGCTGGTATCCCTGCCAGGTACCGGCTTACCAGCCCTGTGCCGCCACCTGCGACAACATTTCGCGGTGGAGGTGGTGGCGGTGGAGCTGGACCTCAGCCGCGAAGGCAGCGCGCACCAGTTGTACCGGCAGGTGAAAGATGCCGGACTGCGGGTGAACCGCCTGGTCAACAATGCCGGCATAGGTATCACCATGCCCTTTGCGCAAGCCACCTCACCGGGCTACCAGAAACTGCTGCTGCTGAACGTGGTGGCCCCCACCCTGCTGGCCCGCGAGTTCCTGGAAGAGCTGGCCGCTCATGCCCCATCGCAGCTGCTGAACGTGAGCAGCCTGGCGGCCTACCACCACCTGGCAGAGAAACAGGTGTACGGGGGCAGTAAAAGTTATATCCGCTATTTTTCGCTGTGCCTGCGGAAAGAGCTGCGGCAGCTGGGCATCAGCGTTAGTGTTCTTTGCCCCGGTGGCATCAACAGCAATGCCCTGCAGTTCCGCCAGGCCCGGTCGGCCGGCTGGCTCACGCGCAGCTCCATCCTGGACCCCGATGTGGTGGCCCGGATCGCTATAACGGGTATGCTCAGCGGAAAGGTGGTGATCATCCCGGGCAGGCTGAACCTGCTGTCACTATTCCTGAAGCGCGTGCTGCCGGAGCAGTTGCGCGAATGGTTCTCATCCCTCCTGCTGTCGCGCAAAACACCTGCACCTACCCCTATACGTTATTGTAAAACCCTGAAACATGAAAAATACGTCTATGCGCCGGCAGGCCTCTGAAAGGCGGGCCGCGCGAAATTGCATCCTGGTATTTATATTGATCGGAGGAACGCTGGTGGGCGCTGCCAACCTGTTGCGGGAGCTTTCCTGGCTCCGGTTCGGCCTGCTGCTGTTCACCGGATTCCTGTCGGCCACCTACCTCGAATACCACCTCCACCGGTTCTGGACACATGCGGCCAGTGGTAACTCACAGCAACTGGCCTTCCGGCGGCACCAGCACCATCACACCCATCCCTCCGAGATTCGGGTTACCGCACTGCAGCGGGTGATCATGCTGGTGGGTTGCGCGGTATTGGTGACGGTAGCACTACGGATCAACAACCATTTCTCCCTGGTGGCGGGATTTGCCGTCGGCGCCTGCTGGTCCTTCCTCAGCCATTGGATCCTCCACCAGCGCTGGTCGGCCTTTATCTTCCCCCGGCTGCTCCACTACCATATCTGTCACCACCTCAAATTCCCCGACACCTGTTTTGGGTTCAGCTGCCACTGGTGGGACCTCCTGTTCGGATCCCTGCCCCCGGCCCGCACTCGCTTCAGTGGTAGGGTGCTGGATTTTTATTTCGGCGGCCATGACCACTGAGCGGCCACGCGCACTGAGCCCCCATCACCCCAGCAGCAGCTCGGGATAGAGCAGGTCCAGCGGCACCCCCGTAGCAGGATAGTTATCGAAGAGACTGCCCAGGATCTCCGGGATGGGATTACCCCAGGAGGGCTGGGCCGGAGCCGGCCCGCCGATCCATTCCTGGAACCGCCCTTTGAAACCCGCATCCAGCTTGTCCAGCACCGTAACCCCGAACTTCTCCAGCGCCGCGGCATTGCAGGACTGCTCGTACTGTCCCTGTATGGGAATCACCAGCAGCCGCTTGCCCAGGTGCAGCACTTCGGCGGGCGTCTCAAAGCCGGCGCCCGTGATCACCCCGGCAGAGCTGATCATGCTTTCGTTGAAGCGCTGCTGCTGCACCGGCAGCAGGGTGATATTTCCGATGGTGCAGGCCTGCTTCACCGCTTTGGAGAAGACCTGGAACCGGAAATCTTTGAGTGCCGACAGGTGCTGCACCAAAACCTCGTCGGTGTACGCGGAAAGGTAGACAGTGATATGCCCCTTGTTGAGGGGACGGGCCTGCAGGATCTCCTGCTTGATGACGGGTTCAAAGATGAAGTCGTCGTACCGCTTAAAATGCAGGCCGATGTATTGGGAAGCCCGGGCATAATGCTTCAGCAGGAACTCGCCCACCAGGTCTTTGTGGGCGGGGCGCGGCGCATGGGGCGACTGGAACGAAGCCTGGTGGCCCAGGTTCACGGAGGGCACTTCTTTGAGGGCGCAGGACAGGGAAGTGATGCATTCAAAATCGTTGATGACCACATCGTACTGCTCCACCGGCAGCTGGCGGACCTCCTTCCAGAGGCGGGCAGGGTTCAGCTGCCGTGCGATCCTTCCGTAGCGGAGTCCGCCCGTCTGGTTGTAGAACAGGCTCAGGCCCCGGCTGCGGTAACGTACCGGCAGGTCATTCTGCAACTGGCTGTTGGCGCCGCTGAGGAAAATATCCACCTTACCATACCGGTGCAGGTAGGGCAACAACTGGGTGGCCCGGGCGATATGCCCGTTACCGGTGGCCTGAACTGCGTATAAGATCTTCATCGTTAAAAGGGTTTGTATTGCTGGACCCGGATGTTGTTTACCCGGCCAGGGGTTTACCCCGCCAGCGAGTTCATATATAAATTCACTTCATTGGTCACCACATTCAGCGCCGGAACACTGACCTCGTGTTGCGCGCCGGCAAACTCCTTTTCATCGTACTGGTAGATCTGCCAGTCGTTGTTGGTAAATTCCAGCGCGGTCATATGCTCTACCCAATCGCCGCTGTTCAGGTAGGTCACACTGCCTTTGTCGGTCGTCACCACCCGTTTCTGGGGTTGGTGGATATGCCCGCAGATCACGAAATCGTAGTTCTTTTCGATGGCGATCTCGGCAGCGGTCATCTCGAAATCGTTGATGCGGGTTACGGCTTTGTTGACACCCGCCATCACGGCCTTGGAGAGCGAGATCCTTTCGCGGTGCAGTTTTTTCAGGAACCAGTTGATCAGCTTGTTAAGCAGGATGAGGAACCCGTAGCCGCTGCTGCCCAGCTTGGCCCAGAACTTAGCGGCCCCGCGGGTGGTATGGTCAAACACGTCGCCGTGGAAGACCCAGGTCATCTTGTTGTTGATCTCGATGACCAGCTTATCAGTGAGCTGGAAGTTGCCCAGCTGGATATCACAGTACTTCCGCAGGATCTCATCGTGGTTGCCGGTGATGTAGATGACGCGGGTGCCGTTGCCCAGCATGCAGAGGATCTCTTTGAGAACGGCCATGTGGCTGGAAGGAAAATAGTGCTTGCTGAACTGCCAGCCGTCGATGATATCGCCGTTGAGGATCAACAGTTGCGGGGTAATGCTGCGGAGGTAGTTGAGCGCCTCTTTGGCCCGGCTTCCGTAAGTGCCCAGGTGGAGGTCAGAGAGGATGGCTACATCAACAGAGCGTTTTTCCATGAGCGATGTTTGTCAAAATTCGCCCCTGGGTATGACCCCTGTATGAAGAGCAGGTTAAGGAATGATGAGGCTTGTGCTAAGGAATTGTTATCCCCCCAAATGCGTTATTTTTGCCCCTCAAATTTTGGAAGCATGCATTTATCAGAGCAAGAACTGATCCGCAGGGAGAAGCTGCAACAACTGCAGGAATTGGGCATTGACCCCTATCCTGCCCCCCTATACCCCGTCAATACCACCGCTGCCTATATAAAAGAACATTATAAAGGAGAGGAGAACAAGGCCGATTTTACCGGTGTCTGCCTGGCCGGCCGCATCATGAGCGTACGCGATATGGGCAAGGCCAGCTTTGCCGTGCTGCAGGACAGCAGCTCCCGGATCCAGATCTATGTGCGCCGCGATGATATTTGTCCCGGTGAAGACAAGAGCCTGTACGACAAAGTGTGGAAGCACCTGACGGATATCGGCGATATCTACGGGGTGAAGGGTTTCGTGTTTACCACCAAGACCGGGGAGACCTCGGTGCACGTGGAGGAGCTGACCCTGCTGACCAAATCGCTCAAGCCGCTGCCGGTGGTGAAAGAGGCCGACGGTCAGACCTTTGACGCGGTGACCGATCCCGAATTCAGGTACCGCCAGCGCTATGCCGACCTGGTGATCAACCCGCAGGTGCGGGAGACCTTTGTGAAGCGTACCCGCATGATCAATACCATGCGCGATTTCCTGAATGAACGCGGGGCGCTGGAAGTGGATACCCCCGTGCTGCAGGCCATCCCCGGAGGAGCAGCGGCGCGGCCCTTTATCACGCACCACAATGCGCTGGACGTGCCCTTTTACCTGCGGATAGCCAACGAGCTCTACCTGAAACGTTGTATCGTGGGCGGGTTCGACTGGGTATACGAGTTTTCGCGGAACTTCCGCAACGAAGGGATGGATCGCACCCATAACCCCGAATTCACCATATTAGAATGGTATACCGCCTATAAGGACTATAACTGGATGATGGAAACTACCGAGCAGTTGCTGGAGCGCGTAGCCATCGCCCTGCACGGCACTACCGAAGTGCTGGTGGGCGAAACCACCATCAGTTTCAAAGCGCCCTTCCGCCGGGTGACCATTTTTGAGGGGATACAGGAAAATACGGGCATTGATATCAGCGAAATGGACGAGCAAGCCCTGCGCGGGGTGTGCAAACAGTTGAAGATTGACGTGGCTCCCACCATCGGCAAAGGCAAGCTGATTGACGAGATCTTTGGGGCTACGGCCGAACATACCTATATACAACCCACTTTCATTACCGACTACCCCGTGGAGATGAGTCCGCTCACCAAGAAGCACCGCAGCAAGGCGGGACTGGTGGAGCGTTTTGAGCTGATGGTGAACGGCAAGGAGATCGCCAATGCGTATTCGGAGCTGAACGATCCCATCGACCAGCGCGAGCGGTTCGAGGAGCAGGTGAAGCTGATGGAGCGCGGTGACGAGGAAGCCATGTTCATCGACCAGGACTTTCTGCGCGCCCTGGAATACGGCATGCCCCCCACTGCCGGCATCGGGATCGGCATTGACCGGCTCTGCATGCTGATGACCAACCAGCCCAGCATCCAGGACGTGCTGCTGTTCCCGCAAATGCGCCCCGAAGTAGGTGTCTGACACATGTTCGGAGGACGTTCGGACATGTGTTCGCGAGACGTTCGGACATATGTCCGGACGTTTTTTTACCTGTAGTTTTTGGTAGCTTTTTGGGTAGCGGCGGATAGGAGGAGGAAAGCAGTTGCAAACGCGGTGTGATAGGGTAGCGATAGCAGTGTGTAGGGGGTGGCAACGGGAGTAGTAGCGGTAGCAATACTGAAACAATAGCAACAGCGGTTGTAATAGCAGGAGCGGTTGCAGGAGCAACTGTACCAGCAAGGGAAGGAAGGGTAGCGACACCGACGGGTGCCATGCCCCCGATGGTTTCCCCGAATTGTTCGGATACACGTTCGGACACACGTCCGCTAAACGTCCGAACGTCCCCCGAACACGTGTCAGACACCTAAAAGCTACACAAACA
>CBFGLD010000103.1:0-9371 GCA_965649495.1 uncultured Flavihumibacter sp.
GCAGGGTGGCCACACAGTTCACGTCTTCCACCCGCACACCCATGGCCCACGCAAAAGGATAAAACAGCTTCCCGAAAATATAATTCAGGCTGAGGTCAAAAGATGGGTTAAAAATATGGCCGATCTTGATGAGGACCCAGTCCAGGGTGGCGATGACGGCAATGAACCCGATCAGCATGGCGATCACATTCATGGCAATTTTAAATCCGTCGCCGGCGCCGTGAGAGATGGCATCCACCACATTCGTATAATGGCTCTTAACTTCCAGTTTCACCCGGCCCATGGTCTGGCTTTCTTCTGTTTCGGGATACACGATCTTAGAGATTACCAGTGCTCCGGGGGCGGCCATCAGGGAGGCCATGATGAGTTTGGGAGCCAGGTCAAAACCAGCCTGTGCGCCCATATTGGCATACACCACCAGGATACCGCCGGCAATACAGGCGAGGCTGCCGCTCATGCTGGCCAGCAGTTCACTCATGGTCATGGTTTGCAGGTAGGGACGGATCATGACCTGCGCTTCTACCTGTCCCACAAAAGCACTGGCCACATTACTGAGGGCTTCTGCGCCACTCACCCGCATCACATAGTTCATGGCTCGTGCTATTACAGCCACCACCCGCTGCATCACCCCAAAATGATACAGGATGGCCACCAGTGCACAAACCAGTATGATGGTAGCGGTAACATTAAAAGCAAAGACAAATCCCGAGTTCATATAATTGCCCACGGAGCCATCGGGAAGCGGCACGGCAATACCCCCGTAAACAAAGGAAGCGCCCTGGCGGGCAAAGATTTCGATCTTTTCCATTCCTTTTCCCAGGATGGAAAAAAAGCTTGTAACGGCAGGCACTTTGAGCACCAGGACCGCGATCAGCAACTGGAGAGCGATCCCGCTGCCGATCACCCGGAGGTTGATCCGTTTTTTATTGTTGGAGAAAAGGTACGCGATGCTTAAAATTAAAATGATCCCGATGATTCCCTGAAATCGACCCATGCCTGTAGATTTACTAGGGCGAAAGATAAAAGTTTTTGATTAACTATATTTGTTGTTTGTTCCCTGCCCATATACCGATGCGTAAAAAAATCTTATTCCTTTCCTGCCTGCTACTGCTCTTCCTATCCCCTATGGCGCAGCCGGGCGGAATCATTCCCGGTAAAGGAGAACTTATGGGTAAGACCCGGGAGCTGAAAAACTTCAAAGCCGATCCCGGCAAACGCAACATTGCGGTGCGGGATGAAAAGGGGTTGCTGTGGAACCGGGGGAAGAGAAAATCACCGCCGGTAAAGCAGGACCCTACCGCTGCCCGGCATCGCGAGGATCCCTTACGACAGCGGGGCGCCGGGGCGGGCAGGATCACTGCGCTGGGAAGCTCCAACCAGTTATCACCCGAGTTTTTATTTGACCGCGACGGCATGGGATCTTTGGGGATCACTCCCGCCGATCCCACCCTCTGTGTGGGCCCTTCCCACCTGGTACAAATGGTAAATGGTCCTTCCGGGGCGCTCTTCCAGGTATTTGACAAAGCCGGTAGCCCACTCACCGAACCCATTTACCTCGATAACCTGGCAGATGGAGCCGGGTACAGTGGTGCCGGTGACGGTATCTGTCTTTACGACCAGTTGGCCGACCGGTATATCCTGACCGAATTCGGAACGCCCGCAGGCAGCAGTGATATCAATACCCTGATCATGTATGTATCGGTGAGTAATGACCCGCTGGGACAATGGTACATCTATAAGTTCACCGATGCGGGTTTCTTCCCGGATTATCCGAAGTTCTCGGTGTGGCAGGATGCCTGGTATGCCACCAGCCGTGATTTTACCCTTCCCGACAACAATTTTGCGGGGATATCCTTTTACGCCTTCAATAAGGCACAGATGATTGCAGGCGCTGCCACGGTGCAGCTGCAGCGCATCCGGCTGACCGATGTGGAGAAGTACGACGGGGCCGCACCCATCAATATCTTTGGAAGCGACCCGCCGCCTTCCGGTACGCCCGGGCTTTTCGCTTACCGCAACGACGACGGGCGTACGTCAGCACCCGATGCGGATAGTATCGGTCTCCTGGCCTTTACGGTTGATTTTTCCAACCCGGAGGCCAGCAGCCTCACACCTGCCGGCTCACTGGCAACGGCGGCGTTCCAACCCATTATCTGCGAAGACGGCGGCTATTTCCAGGCCTGTGTCACCACTCCGGGAAATTTCAGCAAACTGATGGCCACATCCGCCTTCGTGATGGACAAGCCCGTTTACCGCAGGTTTGCCACCCATGAATCCATTTTGGTCTTCCATACCGTGAATGCAGGCAACAGCACTGCTGCGTTCCGGTGGCATGAGCTGCGGCGAACCAGCGGTAACTGGCAGCTTTACCAGGAGGGTACCTATTCACCCGACGATACCCACCGCTTTTATCCTTCCATGAACATGAATGCGCAGGGGCAGATCATGGCAGTTTACAATACTTCCTCCGTCACCATATGGCCCTCCATCACTGTCACAGGAAGGAATGCCGGTGACCCCATCGGCACGCTACCGGCAGACGAAACCATGGTGGCGGCCGGAACGGGATACGGCACCTTCTCCTCGCGCTGGGGCGACTATAACATGATTGCCCCGGACCCGGTGAACGATTCTCTGTTCTGGCTAACTTCCATGTACGGAGATCCCGCGGGATGGAAAACAAGGGTAACGGCCGTGAAGCTGGCTCCCAATAAAAACCTCGACGCCAAACTCTCCGCCGTCATCACCCCGCTTAACGGCCAGTCGTTCTGTGACGCCCGCGAAGTTTCCGCCAGGGTGAAAATCGGCAACAGCGGCAATACCACCCTGCGCACTCTGCAAATCAACTGGCAGGTAAACGGTGGAGTGATACGGACCTATAACTGGACCGGTACATTAGCCTACGGCGGCTCGGAAGAAGTAGACCTGCCCCTTACCATCACCGGTACCGGTACCTTCCAGTTGAAATTTTATACATCCGCTCCCAACGGCGGAACAGATGAACGGCGCTCGAATGACACCTTTTTACTATCCATACAGGTACAACAACCGCTCACCGGCGGGTTCACGCAGGGATTTGAAAATGCGACCTTTCCACCTGCCGGTTGGAAAGTCATCAACCCCAATGCTGGCACCATAACCTGGGCCCGCACCATCAGTGCCCGTAAAAGCGGAATGGCATCCGTTTACATGAACCTGTTCAACTACGACAAACCAGATGAAAGGGATTTCCTGGTGTCTCCTGGTTTATCTTTAGGAGATGCCGACTCGGTGATCATCCATTTCTCGCACGCTTACAAGACCTATTCGGGGTCAGGAAGTTTTGCCGATTCGCTGCTGCTGATGGCATCCACGGATTGTGGTAATAATTTCGACCGGGTCATCTGGAAAAAAGGCGGCAGCCAGCTGGCCAGCACGGCAGGATCCACGGGTGATATCAACTGGGTTCCGGTGGCATCGGAATGGGCCGATAACCGCATCAGCCTGCCTGCTGCGACCTTTGCAGGAGCGGAAAACATTTCTTTTGCCTGGGTATCCGTCAACAAATTCGGGCAGAACATTTACCTGGATGATATCAATGTACAAGCTTACCGGCTTCCCCGGTTAGATATCACCGTTAGCGGCATGGAAGCTCCATCACAAAATCTCTGTTCCGCTCAATTTGAGCCGGTGATCAGGGTCCGCAACAACGGGCTGGAATCCGTACAGCAATTCCTGCTGTATTTAAGGTGGGACGACGGGCCGTTGGTAAGCCGGAAGTACGAGGGCCTAAACCTGGCAACGGGGGAAGAATTCCGTATTAATTACGACTCGGTGTTCCAGGCCGGGCAGGCAGGCAGGCACCGGTTTACGGTGTATGTTTCGCTGCCCAATGGCCAGCCTGATCAACTACGTTCCAACGACACCCTGGAGAGGGAGGTATATGTATTCCGTACAGAAACTGCTCCCCTGGTAGAAAGTTTTGAGCAGGAGCTGTTTCCACCAGACAACTGGAACACCCTGAATCCGGATGGAGGCATCGGCTGGGAACAAAGCCGGGAGGCGGCCACTAACGGAAACCGGTCTGCCTACATCCGCAACTTTGTTAACCCCGTGCCAGCAGATATCGATGAACTGGTAACGCCCCCGGTGGTGCTGCCCGAATCGGATTCACTCTTCCTGGCATTTGACCTGGCGCACATTGCTTCCCGGCCAGATGGTGAACCGACAGATACCCTGGAAATATTCCTGACAAGAGATTGCGGCAATACCCTGGAACCCATCTATAAAAAATGGGGCACCCTGCTGCAGACTACAGAAGCCCTCTCCCAGCCTGCCAACCGCGAATTTGTACCAACTACCACATCCCTGTGGCGCCGGGATTCCATTGACCTGGGCATCCTGGCACAGGCGGGTGAAACCATCCAGGTGGTTTTCCGGAATACAGCAAACCGGAACAACAATCTTTACATCGACGATATTAGGCTCTATGCCGTAAATTTGCCCATTAAATTAAAGACTGATGGATTCCTGGTAACCCCCAATCCAAGTAATGGGATCCTGAATATCAGGCAGTACCTGGTTCAGGTAAATCTCAAAACAGCGGAAGTGCTGAATATACTTGGACAAAGGATCTGGACCCGATCCTATACCGGTGATGCACCAACGCTTATCCAGGCCGATATATCAAACCAACCGCCGGGGATATACATAGTGCGGCTGGTGTACCACGACAAGGTCCGTTCAGTCAGAATTATTAAGACCAACAGGTAATATGACACAGCAAGAATTCGAGCGGTTGAACGAAGGGCTGGCAGATAACAATCTCCGGGCTATCGGTGAAAAAGTAATGACAGGTGAGCGAATCACTCCGGAAGAAGGAATACTATTATTTGAAAAGGGAAGCCTTCCCTGGTTAGGCATGCTGGCCAATCACATCCGGGAAAAAAGGCATGGCAACAACACGTATTTTAACCGGAACTTTCATATAGAGCCTACCAATATTTGTGTCTTCAGCTGTAAATTCTGTTCGTATTCGAGGTTGTACGCGCACAAGGAAGACGGCTGGGAACTCACAAATGACCAGATGCTGGACATCGTCAAATCCTACGACGGCAAGCCGGTAACCGAGGTGCATATTGTGGGAGGGGTGCATCCCAAACTGACGCTGGAATTTTTTGCTGATTTGTTACGGAAGATCAAAGCCCACCGTCCCGACCTGCACATCAAGGGTTTCACCCCCGTGGAGCTGGATTATATGTTCCGTAAAGCAAAAGTGACTGTGGAAGCGGGAATGCAATATTTGAAGGAAGCGGGGCTGCAATCTTTACCCGGAGGTGGCGCTGAAATTTTTGCACCGGAGATCCGGGAACAGATCTGCGAAGACAAGGTGGATGCAGCCGGCTGGCTCCGGGTACATGAAGTAGCCCATTCTTTAGGCATGCACAGTAATGCCACCCTGTTATATGGCCATATAGAATCTTTTGCGCATCGCATCGACCATATGGAAAGATTACGTTCGCTTCAGGACAAAACCGGGGGGTTCAATACCTTCATACCGCTTAAGTTCCGCAATAAGGACAACGAGATGAGCCATATCCCGGAAAGCACCATCGTGGATGATATGAAAATGTATGCGGTTTCCCGCATTTACATGGACAATTTCCCTCACCTGAAAGCCTATTGGCCCATGCTCGGAAGGAACAATGCACAACTTACGCTTTCCTTTGGGGTGAATGACATCGATGGCACCATTGACGATTCTACCAAAATCTACTCCATGGCTGGTTCAGAAGAACAAAGTCCAACCATGACCACTACAGAACTGGTGAACCTCATACGCCAGGTCAGGCGGATACCTGTAGAGCGAGACACCCTTTATAATGTCATAAAAGAATATAAGGAAGAAAATACAAACGCAGTTCTGAACTGAACTGCGCTTGCTGATAATGTCTTGCTGCAACCTGTTATTTACCCGCTGCATACGCCAGCATCACTGCCCCGCGTTTCGGGATCTCGATGAGTATGCCGTTGCCAGTGGGGGCACTGTAAGCAGGCAGGCTACTATAATTGGCGGGCCCGTGTGTGACGCCATCAGGACCGTTTCCATTAATGAATACCTTTCTGGAGAACTCACCGTTATCCGTACCTCCATTCAGAACATACCAATAAACATCCGAGGTAGGCTTCCAGTATTTGGTTTCCACTTTAACCGTTGTGGCTGCATCCGATTTATTCAGAATGGTAAGGCCTATGTATCCATTGTTAAAAGTGGATGCGTAAGTAAGCAATTCTGCGTTGGCTTTATCAAGAGTAGAATTGATCAGCCTGTCGCCCAAAAACTTTCTGAAATAATAGTAATAATAGAAAGGGGCACGCGGCGTGAATTTAGTGACGCCACCGGGTTCGTCTCCCAGGTTGAATAAACCCAGGGAGTTTCCATTTGCCCAAATATCTGTCAGCCCGTTGCGCGCGGCCATCCCGATATTGTTCTTAAGCGATTCGCCAATGGTGGCAATTCCATGCATTCCATTTACAAAGGAAGGAGTTTGTGAACCACTGATGGCATTGATATTATATTCGGTTAAAGCTAACGGTTTGGCTTCCACGCCCGCAGTTTTGAATGCCTGGTTTATGTAATCCGCCATAAGCTTGGTACTGTTGGCGGGACTATACAAAACATAAGCAGCGGTGGAATTCTCTCCAAAGGGGGTATAGTAGTTATGGAGCGAATAAAAATCAACCAAAGCATGAACCTTTTTGATAGTGCTGACATTCCAGTCTATCTCGGTTGGGGTGGAAGATGTGTACCTCCCTTCAACCAGAACGGCGCCGAGGTAAATCGTTTTACCGATTTCAGCAGCGGCTTTGCGCATGGAGTCCGCAATCACCTTTAGGTGATCCGCGTAAAGGTCACCGGTAATAATCTGCGGTTGTCCATCTTTGTTAGCTCCGGTATTAATCCGGTAACCAGCCTGCCAGTTTCCATAATTTTCGTTCCCGATCTCCCAATACCTGGTTCGCCCGTTATCGTAGCGAACCCAGTCTGCCGCCAGGTGCCCTGCAGCAGCAACCGGATTGTCTGCGGTGCTGTAGCGCGCATAAGAATAGTTGACACTGATGATGCCTTTACTGCCGGTTTGTTGCAGCATGGCATAATAATTATCCAGGCTCAGGGTGGTGACAGCATTGCTTTTGCCGAATCGGTATTGGGGAGTGTAGGCTGCACCGTCCTTATCAAGCAACTGTGCCGGAACATCCGCGGGAAGGACCCCTTCATTTGCGTTCCAGAAAAACAGGCTTGAATTATCGCCACCGGGGTAGCGGATAAAACTGGGATCCAGCTGGTTGATATTGTTCATCAATACCGGTTCATTCACAAATTGCGTGGTATACACATTGGCGTTATCACCAAATACTGCCTGGGGGATCTTGGTTAGTATCTTATACGGATCCACGGTCACTACATATTGGGCGGAACCCGACACGGTATTAGGTGCAGAAGTGGGCACTGAGAAAGACCTGCTCTGCCATTCGTCCATCACAAACCCAATGGTTTTGGCAACCGGGGGATCCACTGGTGGTTTACTGGTATCCACGCCATCACCGTTTCCGGAATCTTTACCACAGGAGGTTCCACAGAGTACAGCTACAGCACATGCCAAAAAGAGGTAAGAGCGTACGGGTTTCATCAAGGTATTTTTTATGAGGTAATAAGGTGCTCCAATTTAGTCAAATATGCGGGTATTCCTTAAAATACAGAGAAAAAAGCAAGTTTCAAAGCAATAGGTGGCATCATTTCCAAAGTGTTCCGGATGACCAGAGCAGGCTGATATAATTTTTGATCCACTTCGTTTTCATTTGAAGTAATTTTTGCCGGGCTTCCAGCACTTTCATTTCCCTTGCGTTCAGGAGAAACAGGGTGCTTTCACCCATTTTGAAACGGAAATCCTCGGCGTTCAGCAATTTCTGGTAATTAAGAGTGGCATCATCATAAATTTGAATCTGTTTGCGGGTATAAAACAGTTCATTATAATAGGCGCGGATCTTATTGTTGATCTCCAGGATCAGCTGATCCTGTTTCAGACCTGCCTGTGCCAGTTTGATCTTCGATTGCTGGTAGCCTCCCCTGCCCTCCCGGAGCAGGAGTGGCATTTTGAAATCAAGGCCGAATTTATAATTGTTGGTAAACAGGGCATCGGTAAAACGGAAAGCCGGGTTATAGCCGTTGTAAAGGACATTGTACTTCAGGTCCAGTTTGGGTAATAACTCCTGGAACTTGAGCTTTTTTTCCAATTCCAGCACCTTATAACTCTGGGCAAAAGATCGCAGTTTGGGATGTTCCAGTGATGCCTGGGTAAGGATCTCATCGAGGCTTGAAAGCGTATCATCCCACCTGTTTTCTGTCAACCAGCTGGTATCCGGAACAATGGACGGGTTCCAGGCGAAACTGACCTCTTTTCCGGTCCACAGGTAATCCGACAACAGGACCCCGGCATTCAGGAAACTTAATTGGGCATCGTATTCCTGCTGACGGAACTGTTGCAATTGGGCAAGGGCTTCGATGGTATCGATGGCAGGCCGTGATCCCTGCAGGGCTTCGATTTGAATGTAACGATACCTTTCTTCGTTTACCTGGATCGTTTGCCGGATCAACTGCAGCAGGTGGTAATCGCGGACCCAATTCCAATATGCGCTAAGCCCTTCCAGGAGGAGATCATTAATAGCCTGCTGCTGCTCAAACCGCGACTGTTCTTTCAGCAGTAATGCCCGCCTGAGGACGGCCCGGCGCTTATCCAGCACCAGGTCTTTGCCAAGCGGGATGCTGAGGCCCAGGTAACTGGACCTTCCCTCCGTATTTTCCGGGTTGATATAATCGCCCCTTACCCGGTTGAGCCCCCCGTACACTTCAACGCCCCACCAGGTGGGCACCACCAATTCCGTTTGATAATAATTGTAATAGGATTTTGAATCAAAGGTCTTTCTGTCTGACCCGCTTGCCAGGGTGGGGTCAAAGGAACCCCTGCTTTGGCGGACAACCGCATCTGCGAGATCAACATCCAGGTTGGCGAGTTCCAGGTAGGGATGAAAATTCCGGATGATGGCCAGGAAACCGGTTTCTGAAAGTATGTATTTGCCGGTATCGGCCACCTGCGCGCCGGCGGAAGTACACCAACACATGCAGATTACCGTTAGACGGAGCATTGTTCCTATAGATCGGTGGATCAACTGAATTTCTGGCACTTTTGACTTACTTTTTTTCCTTGGTATACACTTCGCTTCCTGCCGGCTGGTAATATTCCGGGGGGAAGCCGTTGATGTTTCGCCATATCTCGTACCAGATGGGTACGTCTTTGAGTAATGCGATCCCCATAGCGCCGGCTCCCATTCGC
>CBFGLD010000104.1:0-9351 GCA_965649495.1 uncultured Flavihumibacter sp.
CCACCACTTTGGCAAAACGGATGATCTTTTCATTCAACAGATAGCCTTTTTCCACTTCGTCCAGAACTTTTCCCTTAAGACCTTCCTGGGGTGCCGGAATCTCGGTTATGGCTTCATGCTTATCGGCATCAAAATCGGTCCCGATACTTTCCATTTGTTTCAATCCCCGGGATTGGAGGATATTCCTTAACTTATTGAATATCAATATGCTGCCATCTTTGAAAGAGCCAATATCAGCATTGGATTCCAGTTGCTTCTGAGCACGGTGAGCATCATCCAGCACTTCCAGAAACTGTCCGATCATTTCCTTTACGGCAGTCTGGATAAGCTCCAGCCTTTCCTTGGCGGTGCGCTTTCTGAAGTTGTCAAATTCAGCCACCTGCCTGAGATACTTGTCTTTCATATCAGACAATTCCATCTCCAGCTTTTCCAGATCACCTGATTCTTTAACCGGTTCATTCAAATGGCTGGTGCCGGGTACATCACTATCCGCGTTGATATCAAAGTCGGTTGTTTCTTTTAAATCTTTCTCTTCCATAATTGAACAAATTGGCAGCAAACCTAGTACATTTTGCCATTTTTGACGGAAAGTCGGCTTTTTTAGTACTGGTTCAGCTTCATTTAAGATGATTGTATAAGGGGCAATTTTTTTGCCAGAGCTTTATTTAGGGACATTTTGTCTTCTCTCCCAGGCGGTCAACACCTTACCTTTGCCGGCATGACAAAAGTTTTTCTTAAAAAGAAGGTTAGCAGGCGTGTTGAGAATGGCCACCCCTGGGTATTCGGCAATGAAGTAGGTAAGGTAGAGGGACCATTGGATGGGGGTGATATCGTGGAGATGCTCACACATGATGGGAGATTCATCGGCAGGGGTTATGCAAACCCTAAATCCCAGATAATTGTAAGACTGTTAACCCGAAATAAAAACGAACAGATTGACGAAAACTTTTTCCTGGAAAGCATTCGATCAGCATGGAAATATCGTCAGCAAATTGGTTATACAGAAAACTGCCGTCTCATTTTTGGGGAAGCTGATTTCCTCCCGGCACTTATCATCGATAAATTCAATGATTATTTTGTTTTACAGACGCTGGCATTGGGAATGGATATCTGGAAGCCAGCCATTGTGAAGGCGCTGAATACCATCTTTTCACCTAAGGGAATCTATGAAAGAAATGATGTACCGGTTAGGGAGTTAGAGGGCCTTCCTCAGTTAAAAGGGTTTTTATCGGAACCTTTTGATACCACCATCATCATAAACGAAAATGGCCTGAAGTTCAGGGTAGATATTGAAAATGGCCAGAAAACAGGCTACTTCCTCGACCAGCAGGATAACCGTCGTGCCATCCGCCATATTGTTAAGGATGCGGATGTTTTGGGAGCCTTTACCTATACTGGCACATTTGAGATCCACGCGGCGCATTATGGGGCAAAATCAGTGGTGGGACTCGATATTTCGCCTTCGGCAGTAGAGCAGGCCAATGCCAATGCCTCTCTTAATGGCTATTCTGACAGGTGTAGCTTTCAGGCGGTCAATGCATTTGATGTATTAAAACAATGGAGCAAGGATGGGCGTCAATATGATGTGGTGATGCTTGATCCCCCCGCATTCACCAAGAGCAGGGAAAACATTCAAAAGGCCATTACCGGGTATAAAGAGATCAATCTGAGGGGAATGAAACTGGTTAAACCAGGGGGATTTTTGGTAACCACCTCCTGTACCAACCTGATTCAGCCAGAGCTGTTTTTGGAAATCATTCAGATGGCGGCTAATGATGCTAAAAGAACATTAAGGCAGGTTGTATACCAGACCCAAGCCAGTGATCATCCAATTGTATGGGGATTGGAAAACACGCATTACCTGAAATTCCTGATAGTTCAGGTACTTTAATAATAGCTTAGCAGGAGGGAAGATGTTGCGTTAGCGGGAAACCTGGAAGCGACCGGATTCTACAACTTTACCGGTTTTATCGCGCAACTGGAATATATAGACCCCCCGATAATACTGGGTTAATTCAACCGTAGTTTTAGGAGTTATATTCTTTTGCTCAAATACTTTCTTGCCAAGAAAATTATATATCTGGAAGGTGTAATTGCGTTCGAATTGGCGAGGGAAATCAAATGTTATCTGGCTGATGGCGGGGTTAGGATAAAAGCGTATAGCCGGTGTATTATTAACCGGCAGGCGGGATTGTGCAACCCCTCCTGTGTACAAAAACAATAAAATGGATAGTGTAAATATTATCCTCATTGGCGTATTTGTATGGTTATAACGCTTAAACAAGATATTCTATTTTCTTCAAAGTTACAATCCACACCTGAAATTAAAGAAAGGCCGGTAAATATCCCGACCCTTATGAAAATTCTAACAGAATATTAGTTTAAATTATCAAGTGTCTGGTGGATTGCCTTAAAATCGGGCAGTTCACCTACATTATCCAGGATCTCGGCATATTGTATTACGCCCTCCTTATCAATTACAAAAGCAGATCTTTTTGATACCCCTTTCATTTCAAAAGCAAATGTTTCCATCAGGGAGTCATATGCCGCAGATACTTCCTTGTTGAAATCACTCAGTAACGGGAAATTCAGTTTTTGTTCTTCTTTATATTTTGCTAATGAATAAACGGAATCAACACTTATGCCATACACCTGAGCGTTGGTATTATTGTAGTAGGCAATATTATCACGAACATTACAAAGTTCCGTGGTGCACACGCTTGTAAAAGCGAGCGGGAAAAATAACAATACTATATTCTTACCTTTCTGGTCAGCCAGGCTCACCTTATTTTTTCCGGAATCAAACAAACTGAACTCCGGCGCTTTTTGTCCTTTACTTATTTTCATTGGAAACTATTTCTTTGCATCATAACAAGCCGGGCAAAAAATAGTTAAGAAAATTTTCCTGATCAGAAACGGGGACAGAAGATCTTGAATTTTGAAGAATTATATCGGTTCACAAATCCGATATAGGTGACCGATAATTCAAAGCCACCCCGTCCCTGGCTTGCAGTTTTTAGTTGTGATACGTTCACATCATAACTTACACCAATGGAGAAGGGATCATAGTCTATCTTTACAGCTGGAATCAGGGCATCCTTGAGGCGTAGAAATCCCCCGAAATAAATTGTATAATCAGGATTTGCAGGATCACCAATTCTATAACCATACATGGCTCCACCAATTGTTTCGCTTGCGGGCCCCTGCTTTGAATAATCTGCCTGTAGGTTAAAGAATGCCTGCTCATTTACATCGAATCTTACACCGCCGGATGCCACCCATTTTGGATACAATGCTTCTGTTGCATTCCTGTAGAAAGAGTTACGAGGTTTGTTCAGATGATGATATGCCAGCCCCACAAATAGATTATTCTTCATTTCAGGGCCAAAGCTGGTATTGAAACTGGCTCCAACACTTCCATCAAGATAACTGAAGTTTGCATTGGCAAAAGACTCTCCATCAGCTACTGCCGGATTATAGGCGCCTCCCACAAACTGGTTATCAGTTGTAATCTTCGATCGGTCTATCCGCCGTTGTACTAGTCCCCCCATGAACCCAACCGACAGGTACATATTTTTTTCTGTGCTCAGGCTTTTGTGATAATTGACAGCAGGTAAAAAATGGCTGGATGTTAGTGCAGCTGTTCCGGCCCTGTCAAATAATAATTGAACTCCTGCAGTAATAAAATCATCACCAATACCCACTGGCATTTTATACTCAGCGTTAAAGGATCCACTCCTGTATGCATTGGTAAAGCTGTTCCATTGATCGCGATATACCAGTTGAGCCCTTATATCGCCAGTGAAGATTCCTGCCAGGGAAGGATTCCTCAGGAGGGGGGCTTCATAAAACTGTGAGAAATGAATATCCTGCGCATATGCACTTCCGCCTGCAAGTGTTATGCATGCCATCAGCAGGAATTGAACAATATGGATTACAAGATTTTTCATGGTCTTATCGGATCAACGTTACATTTCCTTTAATTGGTATAATCTCTCCATTATCACAGATAACTTCGATAATATAAACATAGGCATCCATAGCCGCCACATTGCCCCTGATTCTTCCATCCCAGCCATCTGACTGCGAATTGGCAGGAAAGTTTCTTCTCTCAAATACAAGTTCTCCCCAGCGATTGAAGATGCGCATGGATTGTATCTTATCAATGGCGGTACCACGGGGATAAAATCTGTCATTGACGCCGTCATTATTCGGACTGAAAGTGTTGGGAATAAAATAATTCTTGTCCACGCAAATTACCTTTACAATTATGCCTGCCGTTGCTTTGCAATTATTTGAATCTATGACCGCAACATTATAAGTGGTTGTGAATTGTGGATTTGCAAAAGGCACGGCACAATTGGTACAACTTAAATTATAATCAGGGGTCCATGTCCATGTGTTTACATTGGGACTATAACTTACCGGCATATTAAGACCGGTTCCCACCACTATTGTGGCTTCGGGGTCAAGGGTGATTACCGGTAATGGCCATACGATAACCTCCATTGCGGTATCATTTGTACATCCTATCTCATTGGTAGCTTTCAGTTGGAAATTCACCGTACCGGGAGTGCTGAATTTGCCAAGAACTGTTTGTTGCTGCGACGATTGGCCATTGCCATAATTCCATTGCCAGAAAGTAAGTGAGTCAGGAACTACCGTTGTTGCATTGAATGGAACAGCATCATTGACACATACTTCTGCCGGACCAACAATCAATGGTACTGGTGTTGTATATACCCTCACAGTATCCATATAGGTTGCCGAACAACCTGTTACAGTGGTAACCGTTTGGGTAACATAGTAGGTGCCTGCCGCCGCGAAAAAGTGAGTAGGATCAGTATCCGTGCTGGTATTGCCATCATTGAAGTTCCAGTTTCTGCTGGTAATTGAATCGTTTCCAATACTGAAGTCAGTAAATCTTACCATGCCAGTATCACAGAAGCGATCCTGGTCCATTCCAAATACAGGTAATACACCTTTTACAAGTATGCGCTGCCTTCCACCAACATTGGCAATACAATCGAGGTTGTCAAACAATGTTACAGTTGGAGTATATGTATTAGGGCGGGTATAGGTATGCGTTAGGGTAGTGGCGCCTGATGTATCTCTTGTACCATCTCCAAAATTTATGTGAAACCTCGTTCCGGGTGGAGGGTTAATATTGAAAGTTACTTCCAGCTGGTTACATGCTTCCAGTGGACCATAGGTAAAGCCAAGTGTGGAAGAGGGATTATAAACATTCACGATTGCGGTGGCCGAATCAACACATCCACCTACTCCCCGGGCATAATGCGTTACCGTGTAGCGTCCAAAGGTCTCATAGAAATTACTGGTTGAAGGCAGTGTTGAAGTATTCCCGTCACCGAAATTCCAGTATAGCGAGTCATAATTTATTGACTCGCTTATAAACTTGGCTTCAAGCAGAGGACAAATGGATGCGGTGTCAAACGCACTGAATGCAGCTTTGGGTGAAACGATCCGGATATAATTTGTTTTAGTAACAGAATCACGGCATCCAAAACGATCAACCGTCAAAAGTTTAACAGTATAAACAGTATCCTTTTTTGCATAACTGTGCAGCGGGTCTTTTTGTGTGGAGCTGCCGCCATCACCAAAATCCCAAAGGTAGGTCAGGTTTGAACCCAGGGTGGAGTCACTGAACTGGAGCGGTGTCTCCGGACAATAAACCGTATCGGCAGCGCTAAAGTTTGTACGTGGCTGGCTTACTGTAGCAGCTGCTATTTTTGTAAGGGTATCAATACAACCAAAATTATCGCGGGTGGTAAGCTTTATATTATAGATGCCCGGGTTCGCATATACATGTGTGATAGGTGAGCTGGTAAATGTTTCCGCTGTTCCATCTCCAAATATGTATGTCCACTGTGTGATGCTTGTCGGTGGAGTTGAAGCATCTGTAATTGTGATCTGGCTATTAACGCATCCACCATCATTTACTACAGTAAAGTCTGCATCTGCACCAACAATATTTATCAGTCCGGTCTTTGTTCGTGTAAGCGTGCATCCATAAATATCAACGATAGTGAGCGTAACATCATAACTGCCATTTACATTGATACTGGTATCATAATTATTTGAACCGGCAGCTGCAGCACCTGATCCAATTCTCCAGCTGTAGGATTCCACCAGCGAAGGATCAAGACCGGTAAAACTCAGGCGGAACCTTTCTCCCCGGCATATAGATGTTTTGCTAACAGTAAAGTCATTTGCCAGTTCAAAAAGATTTAGTTCCACTTCACGTTCATAGCTACATATGGGATCTGTTGCAACAAGTTTCACGGTATATTTTCCATAGCCGGAATAGGTCATAACCGGATCTTCAGCAGTTGAAGTTTGTCCGTTTCCGAAATCCCAGAAATAGGTAGTTACACCATGTGATGCGTCTGTAATGGATGTATTGTCAAATTGTACCCTAAGCCTGTTGTTACAATCAATGATTGGCTCAAAAAGTGCCACAGGAGCTTCTATGGTTACAAAGTCTGCTTTTGTAAGTGTATCACTACAGCCATTGTTGAAAGCGATCAGTTGAACAGTTAATAATCCTGTATCTAAATATTTATGGGTTGGATTTTCATCTGAAGATGATGTGTTGTCGCCGAAATTCCAGATCCATTCGTCCGCCGGCGTTGCAAGAGAGGTGAAATTATATTCATCACCGGCACATCCCGTGGTTTTATCAATACTGAAATCCACTGTTGGTTTTGTACCTGCCTTAACGGCGGCAGTAATAGTTGTGTCTTTGGTACATCCATTTGCCGTGGTTACACGTAGCGTAAGATTATAAGTTCCGGGTGTGGAGAAGGTGAAGGAAGGTGTGGCACTTGTACTGGTTCCACCTGAACCAAGATTCCATTGATAACTTGTAATTGGATCATTCCCGCCGGCAAATGCCGCAGTTGGATTAATGGTAAAGGGCACACAGCCACCGGCTGGTATACCGCTTATAACAAGTGGACCAGGTTCGGCAATGCGAATGAAATTTGTTTTAACAACTGTTGCCGGGCATCCGGCTGCTGTAATCAATGATAAGGTGACAGTGTAATTTCCAGCTGTTGTATACGTATGGGTTGGATTTTTTTCATTGGATATTCCCCCGTCTCCGAAATCCCATAACCAACCGGTAGAATTTGTTTCAGGATCAGTGAACCTGATGGTTACCGGTACCTGGCAACCACCCGTTTTATCAGCAGTGAAATCAATTGTTGGAGAAGATGTTACCGTAATATTTTTCGTTACTGTTCCTGTACATTCAGCATAATTATTTGTAAGCGTCACTGTATATACACCAGGAGTTGTGAATGTTTTCAATGGATTGATTTCTCTGGAGCTGGTACCATCACCAAAATCCCAAAGGGAGGACACGGGATTGGGAGTACTTGCATTGGTAAAGCTGATATCCCTTCCCACGCAAACAGAACCAACTGTATTAAAATCAGTTGTTGTTGTGTTGAAAACGATGGGTTTGGTAATGCTATCCCTGCAACCGTAACTACTGCTGGTAACCAGTTTAACATTATAAGTTCCCGGTGAATTATAGCTCGTAACTGGATTTTTATCCGTTGAACTCGTGTTGTTGCCCAGTGTCCATTGATGCTGCAAAACTCCGGGCGCAACAGTCTGGTTTATAAAATTCACACTCACAGGAGAACTGCAGTCTTGTGAGCGGCTGAAATCAAAGTTTGGTTTCACCCCTCCAATTACCCGGATGAACCGGTCGGCCGATGCAGTTACCGTACAACCACTTGAGGTGGTAACTGTGAGGGTAACATTATAATATCCAAGATTTGTATAAGTATGTGTTGGGTTCCGCTGGCTGCTTGTGCCACCATCCCCAAAATTCCAAAGCCAGCTCGTGATGGTTGCACCGTTTGGTATGGTACTCCCATCCGTAAAGCGAATAGTGGCTGGTGTACAGGCAATTCTCCTGTCGGCATTGAAGCCAATTCTCGCTGAGGGGAATACATCTATAAAGCCAGCCTTAATGATCCTTTCAGGACCCGATGCATTTTCTGCAACCAATGTAACGGTATATTTTCCGGGAGTACCAAAACTGATTGTTGGATTCTGTGACTGTGAGATCTGGTCGGCCACTAATCCCTGGTCGTGACTGAACTGCCAGTACCATTTGGTTGGATTATTTGTGGACTGGTCTCTGAAACTAACGGTAAGCGTAGCGCAGCCACTTGTTGTTGAGGCTGTGAAATTGGGCACAGGTTTCTGGCTGTACGCCACATTGAACCCCGCCATGAGCAGGATCAGAAATAAGGTAGTATGGATCTTTCTCAACAAGCTGTTTTGTGTTAAATCAGTAAGCAACTTGTTTTCAAAAGGTAGTCGGATTAAATCGGGTTTCATCTGCCTTCCGGGATCATTTCTTTTTTAGATGTAATAGCCTGGTAACGCCGGCGGCGGAATTTTCTGCTATTACATAATCCCAGGAGTTATTAGTGATCTTCCAAACTGCATTCAGCATCTTAACCGGATCGGCAGCTGTGGGGAAATTGGAAGTGATCGTCATTGCATTTGGATCACCAGCCCATGTTCCCTTTTCTTCAGTTGAGCTTGTAAAGCCACTGACTTTGCCATCGCGGTAAAACTGAAAAGTGTAGGGTGCAAAATCAGTTGTTATATCGGTATCACCATTTTTGAAGGAGAAAACATACCATTGGCCATTTGTCATGGCGTCAAGCACAATGTCTTCCTTTTTCTCTTCTATTGCCTTTTTGCAGGAAATTACCAGCACACAGGCCAGGATCACCCAGAATAGTTTTCTCATAATACACCCTCCTCAGTTTGAAAACCGTATATAAAACGGTATTTATCAGTTGAATATTGCATGAAATAATTGATGTTTATTCCTTCTCCACAGAGTTGTTTGCAGAGTTCTTCACTATTGAATCTGCGGCCATGGCGATGAATGCTTTGGTTTAACCAGGTTAACAAATCCCTGAAATTACCCGATCTTATCTGCTTTTCAAGGTCTGGAATAGCCCCCTTAGCAGCATGAAAGAATTGTGCCGCATAAAGGCTGCCAAGGCTATATGTGGGAAAATAACCAAAACTTCCATGGCTCCAGTGAACATCCTGGAGACAACCCTGGCGGTTATCCGGTACCCTGATGCCCAGGTATTCCCAGTATTTCTGGTTCCAGAAATCAGGGATATCTTTTGTATTGAGCTGACCTCCAATAAGTTCTTTCTCCAGTTCATATCGGATGATCACGTGAAAGTGATAGGTCAGTTCATCGGCTTCTGTACGAATCAGGGAAGGTGTTACTTTATTTATGGCCCGGTAAAATTTCGAAGCGCTGATTTCTCCCAGCTGTGA
>CBFGLD010000105.1:0-9349 GCA_965649495.1 uncultured Flavihumibacter sp.
TCGGTCTCAAACGTTGCTTGCAGTCCGCCCCGTTCACGGGGCGGAATTTTTTTGCTAGATTTTAGCATTCCGCTTCACAACCAAAAAATAATACCCTGCATCTTTGCTAAGAACCGGTTAATGAAATAATTATGGGGTTAACATATCTTTTCGCAATTGTTTTTCATGCATCTGCGCTGTTGGCCGGAAGCTATTCATTTGCTCTCTCCCTACCCAAAATACCAGCTGTAACAAAAAATGCCCCGGCAGCAAACGCCGATGCTACGGGTGTATCGGAACGGGATGCGATTGATTGGAAAAGCAGGCGCACCCTGACATGGTCTGATTTTAAAGGAAGCCCTTTACAAAGCTCGCCAAACGCAGCTTTGACCAGTACATCCATCCTGATCAGCTATGGATATGACGAGTCCGAACTCACCTATCAATTGAAATGTGTGTTCTACCCTCATAAATCGTGGACCAAAGTTGATAAAACCTATATTCTGCAACACGAGCAAGGACATTTTGATATTTCGCAACTCTTTACCAGGAGACTACATAAAGCACTAAGTGAATATAAATTCAACCGAGGCACGGTTGAGAAAGACATTCAGGTGATTTACCAGCGCATAACCCAGGATCAGGCTTCTTTTCAACAACTGTATGATAAGGAAACAAATCACTCACGACACCGGGAGAAACAACTGGAATGGCAAGTTAAAATCGAATCTTTACTTAATGAAACAAAAGCATTTGCCAACTATCCTCAGTAGAGATTATTGCCCCCACTGAACCTTAGTTTGCGGAACTCCATAAATTAGAATATTCCCCACCACCTTCCATCAAAGAGGCATGTTGACCAGATGCAGCAACTTTCCCATTACGAATAAAATGTAACGTATCAGCACATCTTATGGTGCTTAATTTATGTGATATCAGCACCACTGTCTTACCCATTGCCTTGAGATCTGCTATCAACTTCCGGATCCTTTCTTCACTGATGGGGTCGAGGTTTGCGGTGGACTCATCAAAAACCAGTAGCTGAGGATCCCTATATAAGGCCCGGGCAATTCCGATCATTTGTTTCTGGCCTCCGGATAACGTAACGCCTTTTTCACCAATATTACTCCGGTATTGGCAGGGCAATGCCTCAATAAAATGGTCGGCACCTGTGAGTTTGCAAACCCGAATAACTTTTGCAATATCAGGCTCCTGGTCACCAATGGCCACATTATCTATAATTGTACCATTAAAAAGATCAATGTTTTGCGGTACTACACCTATGCTGCTACGTAAGCTTTCCAGTGACAGGTGTTCTATGTCGTGGTCTCCGATATAAATTCTTCCTTTTTTTAGCGGATACAGGTTTATCAACAATGAAATGATAGTTGATTTGCCGCTGCCACTCTCTCCAACAATTGCGGTAATCTCGCCTTTCTTTATAGTTAGATCCAACTCATTAAAAATGCATTTACGGGTTCCATAACGGAAAGTCACACCCGAAAATGTAATATCTCCAAAACTATCATTGGTAAGATTTGCTTTTGGTACCGCCTCCGCTTTTTCACTTTCCATATCTATGATCTCAAAAAGCCTCTCGGCGGCAATTATTGCATCCTGCATTGATTTCCCCGAGCCAATCAGGTAACTCACCGGAGCGGTAAAATAGCCAATTAGTGAATAAAATCCCAGTAATTCTCCGAGCGATAGAACTCGCTGCAGAACAAAACCGGAACCTAACCAAAGAATACCAATAACCAAACCCTTTTGAAAAAATTCAGTAACAACTCCCATCCCAAGATTAAATTGTCCGGCGGAATACCCGGTTTTTAATAATTGATACAACACCGTTTCTGTTTTGGAGACCATATATTTTTCAAGGGATAACCGTTTTATCGACGAAACATTCTGAATGCCTTCTATCAAGGTCGACTCCAAATCGGCGGCCTGTTCCATTATGCGCCGTTGATACGATTTATTTATTTTATTATTCAGGTAATACAGCAGCAGGTAAATGGGTATGATCGCAAGAATCAAAAGGGCAAGCTTCCAGTAAAACAGGAACATAATGAGGCTGCTAAATAAAACCACTAACAAATTGACCAGCATATTCATGGAAACATCATTCAGGAACACGCGGATCTTTATGGCATCACCAAATCTGCTCATTATTTCACCGACCCGCATGGTATCAAAAAACTGGCTGGGTAAATGGAAAAGATGACGGTAATAACCTGTAATAAGCCGGGCATCCATAACCTGTCCGGTTTTTAATAATATTATGGAACGAATTGCCCCAATCAATACTTGCATCACCAGCAGCAGCACCATAATGACCCCGAGCAGGTGCAATAACCTGTTGTTGCCATTTCCTATAACGTCATCAATAATTTTTTGAACGTAGAAGGATGTAGAAAAGCCGAGTAAAGTGTATATAACCGCCCCCATAATTGCCTGCATAATGTCTGAAGTATGGGGCCGCACCAGTTTAAAAAAGCGAGCTGGTACGGTAATAATTCTTTGCACCCGTTCAAAGCCAGGTTGAGGAGCAAACATCACCACCACTCCAGACCACTTGGTACAAAACGACTCAATGCTTTCTTTTACCAATTGTCCCTGCCCGGGATCCATGTATTGGAGAAATCGCTTTTTTACCGAAGACAGCACCACGTAGTGATGCAAACCTGAAGGAAGCACCAGATGTGCAATGGCAGGCAGGGGGATGCGCCTCAAACTTTCTTTGTTTCCCCTTGCTCCCCGGGCACTTAAGCCCATACGTTCCCCGGCTTCTATTAAGCCCAAAACATTGGTTCCACGCTGATCCGTACCTGCATACTGGCGTATTTGTCCAATGGAAACAGAGCATCCGTAATAATACAATATGGTACACAAACAGGTGGCCCCACAATCCGTCAGATCGCGCTGCCTGATAGCTATTATTTTTTTCATAAAATTATTATACGACCGTTACAGGGTCCAGCCAGCTATCCAACTTCTCGAATAATAGCTGCCATACAGAACGACGTGCGATAAGAAACCGGGCTTCCACCCCAATTCCTTTTTTTAAAACAGCTTTATAACCGGATGAAAGGCGGAGTGCGCTAGGATCGATGGAACACCGGATCTTGAATATGGGTTGTTCTCCCATCAGGGAAAAATCCGGATCAATATGGAGGATCTCACCAGGAGCGCTTCCAAACAATTTGTGGTCAAAAGCATCTAAGCGGAACAGAACTTTTTGCTGTTCATATATGAAGCCGATATCGGAAGGATTTATGTAGCATTCTACGATCAGGGTATCCTCGGGAGAAATGGAACAAAACAATTCCCCTGCCTGCAGGGTATTACCCCTATAGCGGTCGTTGATTCCCATAACTACTCCCGAAACAGGCGATCGGAGCTCTAAGTTTCTTTTTTGCGAACCTGCTGTTTTTGACTTGCTTTCAATAGTAAGCAGTTCCCCGTTTAACAACTGCTTTTCCCTGTTCCAACGGGCAACCTGCTCCAACCACAGACGTCGGACCACAATCTCTGACATCCGGACATCATTAAGCTTCTGTTCGTATTCTACCCTGGCAATCACCTTATCCTGAAAGAGGGATTCAGCAACCCGCTTTTCCTGCAACGCATGGTGCAGCAACAACTCCTTTTCTTTACAGAACTCCAGGAAAGTCTCTAATTGCTGTTGATATATTGCGGTCTGCAGGACCAACTTACGGGCCATAGCTGGTGAAGCCGCTTTTGTTAACCGGTCAAGGTCAGCCTGCAAGGCACTCTTTTCCTTATGCTCCTGATGCAGCGAAGTTGCTGCTGTTTCCCATTCCGTATCCACCAGGGAGGCAATTAATGCGCCTTTCTGAACCAGCTCTCCTTCCCGCACAAAAATGCTGTCCAGCTGCCCCGAAACCGTTGGCCGGATAAGGGTTCGTTCGGTGGCCGGCCTTAATTGCCCTGGAGCCTGAACCACAACATCCATTTTTAAAAACCAGCTGGCACTACATAATAAAACGGTGGTAAACAACAGGACCAGGTAGAGCATCCGGATTCCGGCGGGAAGTTTACCCGACAACATATGTTGTTGTTCAAATACATCATTAACCATCTCCTCTATTTTTATCCATCGTTATATGGGGTTAATAAATGGAGCCCCGATAACCCACCGGGGCTCCACAGGTGAGGCCTAGTTGCCCGAACCGGTCATCGCCTTCAGCGCATCTTGTATCATCTTTTCTTCTGATTGCTGGGAGTCGTATAATTGTTCCAGGAAAGTTCCTGTGCAGGTGTTGGGCCAATAAATTCCGGGGGTAGAGCCACCCTCCACCAACAGCAATTCTTGCTCTGCAAGCGCAACAGGCCAATCACAGATTTGCTCATTATTCATTTTAACAGTTTTAAAAATTGTAAAAAAAATTATTTCTTGACAGAAGAATCCAGTGAGGCTTGATATTCAACGGAGGTCTCCGCAAATTCCCAAAAGGACCTTACTATTATCCCGCCAATTTTTCCGATAGTATAAAAAATACCTTCATCAGTTCCACCACTCAGAGCAATCAACTCTTCTTCTGAGAGGTTTTGCATTTCAAAGCATTCCATAATGTTTTGTTTTTATTGGTTATCCTTTATCAAAATTCCATCCATCAATAAAACCCTGCACCAGGTCAACTGCATAATCCACCAGATTATTACCTATCATCAACGGAGTAAGTGTTATGTAGGGAGAGGGGTCTGCCCCCCCGAACATTCCCTCTGCTTCCAGTGCCTGGAGTTCCACTAATCCATCTGCATTCATTTCAACACGTTTCATTTTTCCAGTTTTAAATATGATGTATTCGTCTTTTGTCATTGGCCAATAACAGGCATACAATACATTCTTCCCTGACTCATCTGCATTCATGGTCATATCGCTAAACTAAGCCAGTAAGATGGGCTGGAACAGCGTTAATTAACGGTTCTTAAGAGGGTATAAAAAAGTCCGCTCCAATGGAGCGGACTTTTTTATAGAAATGAAGTTATCTTAAAACAATCCAAATAACTGGGCATCCACTTTCCGGATGATATCTCCCAGGTCTTCTTCGTTTTCTGCGAATTTATTCTTGTCTACATCTATCACCAGCAGTGGTCCTTCCTTATAGGTATCAATCCATTTATTGTAATAATCATTGAGACGTTTCAGGTAATCGAGCCTGATATTCTCTTCATATTCTCTTCCGCGTTTTTGGATCTGCCCCACTAATGTTGGCACGGAAGCCTGCAGGTAAATCATGAGGTCTGGGGGTTGCACCATGGTTTTCAGCGTCTGGAAGAACAAAAAATAATTTTCGAAATCACGCTTACTCATTAGTTGCATCTCATGCAGGTTAGGAGCAAATATGTGTGCGTCCTCATAAATCGTCCTGTCCTGTATGACAGTTTCCGTACCCCGATGAATGTCAAGTATCTGGTTGATTCTGCTGTTTAGAAAATAAATCTGGAGATTGAAACTCCACCTGGGCATATCCTCATAAAAATCATTCAGGTAGGGATTATGATCAACGTCTTCAAACTGAGGTATCCATTTATAATGTTTGCTCAGCAACTCCGTTAATGTTGTCTTACCGGCACCGATATTTCCGGCAACGGCTATATGCTTTGGTTTTTTTCCTTTGGCCATAATAAGGGGAATCCTGTGTGTATAGCAGGTTTTGAATATAGGAAATTAATAGTATTTCAACCCAATTGCTTCGCGGACTTTTTCCATGGTAGCAGATGCACTTTTCCTGGCTTTATCAGCCCCCATTTCCATAATCCTTTTTAAATAGCTTTCATCATTGCGGATATGTTCACATTTTTCACGAATGGGTTTTACAAAGCGGACCATATCTTCGGCCAGCTGCTTTTTCATATCACCATACCGGACCACCGCATTATTAAAGTCATGGGTGAATTTCTCCACTACATCCGTATGGCTCACCAGTTTCATCAGGAGGAATAAATTTTCAATATACTCCGGCATAGCACTATTAGGCTCCGTGGGTCCGGCATCTGTTTTGGCCTTCATGATCTTTTTCCGGATAAGGTCATCTTCATCCGACAGGAAAATGGTAGCATACTGATTTTCACTTTTACTCATTTTTCCTGTTCCATCCAGGCTGGGCACTTTCACCAGTTCTTCCCCGAAATTGAATGCATAGGGTTCGGGGAAAACCTCTCCATACCGATGATTAAAGCGATTGCCGAAATTGCGTGTCATTTCCAGGTGTTGTTCCTGGTCTTTTCCAACGGGCACCAATGCTGCACGGTGTAATAATATATCGGCGGCCATTAATACGGGATAAGTAAGCAAGCCGGCATTGACATTATCAGGGTGTTGGCGTACCTTATCCTTGAAGGTTGTCGTCTTTTCTAACTCACCCTTGTAAGCCAGCATATTCAGGAGCAGGTATAACTCAGCCGTTTCATGTACATGGCTTTGGCAATAAAGCGCCACTTTTTCGGGATCCAGCCCGCAGGCGATATTTTCAGCGATCACCCGGTGTACATTAGACCGCAGTTCCTTGGTGTCAGGGTGGGTGGTGAGGGTGTGCAGGTCCGCCACCATAAAATAGCAATCATACTCATCCTGCATCCGAACATAATTCCGTATGGCGCCAAAATAATTACCCAGGTGAAGGAATCCGGTACTGCGGATGCCGCTCATCACAACTGTTTTTTTTCCATTTTCCATAGAGCGGCGAAGATAAGAAGGTCCGTTAAAACCCGTCCATTTCCATTATTTTTGTTCCTAGCTTATGGAACTAACCAACGATATCATTGTTGAACTTGCAGCATTGGCAAGACTGGAATTCAATGAAGAAGAAGCTCATCGAATCAGGGAAGACCTTGCCAGGATGATTTCTTTTGTTGAAAAACTACAGGAGATTGATACCACGGGCGTAGAACCGCTGCTGCACATGACCGATATGGAAGACAACCTGAGAGAGGACAACCTGGAGGGATCTATGAATCGGGAAACAGCCTTATCCCTGGCACCCGATGCTGACTCCCAGTATATTTATGTTCCAAAAGTGATCAAGAAATAATATGACCCAGCCGATTATACATCTAGATGCCATCGAGAAAAGCTATTTCATGGGCAAGCAGGCCATTCCGGTTCTCAAAGGTGTTTCCCTGGATATCTTTAAGAACGAATACGTTGCACTGATGGGGCCTTCCGGTTCGGGGAAAAGTACCCTGATGAACATACTCGGTTGCCTGGATTCACCCACCGCGGGCCGGTATATCCTGAATGGAAATGATGTCAGCACCATGGCAGATGATGACCTGGCCGCCGTCCGTAACCAGGAAATCGGGTTTGTTTTCCAGCAATTCAACCTGCTGCCACGGTTAACGGCCGCAGAAAATGTTGCCCTTCCCCTTGTTTATGCGGGCATTCCGAAAAAGCAGAGACATGAGCAGGCATTGGAAGTGCTGAACCGGGTGGGACTGGCGGACAGAAGTCACCACAAACCCAATGAATTAAGTGGGGGACAATGCCAGCGTGTTGCCATTGCCAGGGCCCTGGTGAATAACCCGAGTCTCATCCTGGCTGACGAACCTACCGGGAACCTGGATACGAAAACATCAGTGGAGATTATGGATATTTTCGGGAAGATCCAGGCAGCAGGCAATACCGTGGTGTTGGTGACACACGAGGAGGACATCGCCAATCATGCACACCGTATTGTAAGGCTCCGAGATGGTCTGATTGAGTCCGACCGCCGGCAGCACCAGGAAAAGCATACGCTGGCACTCTGATCAGTATTCAATTTTACAACAATGGCACTTAAAATATATACTAAAACCGGGGATGCCGGTAATACATCCCTGATTGGGGGTACTAAAGTTCCTAAGAGTCATATACGTATTGAAACCTATGGAACCATAGATGAACTGAACTCTCATATTGGATTTTGCCGGGATCAATTACAGGATGAACCATCCAGGACCATGTTGCGCGAAATTCAGGACAGGTTGTTTACGATAGGATCCTCCCTGGCCTGTGACCCGGAGCGGGAGCCATTAATGAAAATTCCCGACCTGAAAGAAAGTGATATTACCCTGCTGGAATCAGAGATCGACCGGATGAATGACATTCTCCCTTCAATGCGGTCCTTTATCCTGCCCGGTGGGCACTTGGCTGTTTCTTCCCTGCATATTGCACGATGTATCTGCCGGAGGGCGGAGCGACTCTGTGTTCAGCTTCATCAGGACCATTTGTATATCGACCCCTTGGTGATCAAATACCTTAACCGGCTGAGCGATTATCTTTTTGTACTTTCCCGTTATACGGGGCATTTGCTGGAGGTAGAAGAAATTCCTTGGAAACCAAGGATTTAGACAAACATTTTCCCATCTTTCATATGGAGTAGCCTGTCGCTCATCTTTGCCAGTTCCTCATTATGAGTCACCACCAGGAAGGTTTGGTTAAATTCCTGGCGAAGGCGGAAAAACAGTTCGTGTAATTCCCGGGCATTCGTAGAATCCAGGTTACCGGTGGGCTCATCAGCAAAAACGATCCTGGGTTCGTTGATAAGCGCCCGGGCTACTGCTACCCGTTGTTGTTCTCCCCCTGACATGGCCTGGGGTTTATTATCCATCCGATGGCCCAACCCCAGTAAGTCCAGTAGCTTACGCCCCCTTTCTTCCACCGCCGGACGCGGCTTATTAGCGATCCAGCCGGGAATACAGACATTTTCCAGCGCGGTGAATTCCGGTAACAGGTGATGAAATTGGAAGACAAACCCAATATATTGATTCCGGAATGCTGCCAGTTGACGATCATTCAACCCGGTGATCCGGGTTCCGTTCAGATTAATATCACCCTGGTCAGGCTGATCCAGTGTGCCCAGGATGTGCAATAGCGTACTTTTCCCCGCTCCGGAGGATCCTACAATGCTAACAATTTCACCGGTTGAAATATCAATATCCACCCCTTTCAGCACTTCAACAGTACCGTATTTCTTATGTATGTTTCGGGCCTGAAGCATGTGCGATGTTAGCTTTTTTTTTGATAAACCGTTAATGATGGCGCAATATTAAGGCTTGTCTGCCGAAACATTTGGAAATTTCATATTAACCCCTACATTTGCCGAAAATTTAAAATCTGTACAGATGTTCTGGACTCTTGAATTAGCATCATACCTGGAGGACGCTCCCTGGCCCGCTACCAAAGACGAGCTGATCGATTACGCGATCCGTAGTGGTGCTCCTATTGAAGTAGTTGAAAACCTGCAGGAACTGGAGGATGAAGGCGAGATCTATGAAGGAATTGATGATATCTGGCCCGATTACCCCTCCCAGGAAGATTTTTTCTTCAACGAAGACGAATACTAAAAATAAAAAGCTACCCAAT
>CBFGLD010000106.1:0-9230 GCA_965649495.1 uncultured Flavihumibacter sp.
GCTGGTTCACCTATTATTTCTGGCTGAACGATGCCCTGGCCCCCGATTATGCGCGGGTGGTGGACATCCATAAGAAACCCGGCTACGACCCGGTGGAGCTGTTCCTGCGTTCAAAAGCTAGGGCCGCCTGGAAGCTGCTGCAGAAAAAACTGGGATTCCGCTATGTGATGGATGTCATCCCCCTGGATGCCACCCTGGTGAAAGGATCCCACGGGGCCCCGGTGAAGGACCCGGCCTTTCACCCGGTGCTGGTGAGCGACCTGCCGGTAGAGAAGCCGGGGCTGCAGGCCACCGACGTGTACGACATCATCTGGCAGCACCTGGTGGTTTAGGGAGGTGAGTTTAGGGTTTAGGGGCTAGGTTTAGGGCTTAGGGGTCATTTATGTAACTGGCGGTCCAGGGCCTCGATGCGTTGTTCGAAGACCAGGTAAACCGCGAGGATCAGCAAAAGGGCAACAAGAACCAGTAATAAGAGGGAAACCTGGTGTTTCTTCATACAGGATAATTAAAGGGCCAGTTGGGAACAACCGGCCCAGGTTTTGACCGAACCTATTGGTTCTCGGTAAATATAATCCCGCGCTACGGCTGAGTGCAAGAAAAGAGGGGGACAAAAAGCGGACATTAGCGCTGGTCCTGTTTTTTGAGGAAACTTTGCCGGAACAATTTGCCTACCGGCAATTCTTTGTCGGCAATCATGACCTGTTCTTTGGTAAAAGAGCGGATCTTCTCCAGGTTTACAATAAAGGACCGGTGTATGCGGTAAAATTTGTTATCCGGCAGCATGGCCTCTATGGCACTGATCTTCTGCCTGGTCATGAAACTGGTTTTCTCCGTATAGAGTTTGACATAATCCTTATCGCTTTCGATGTAACTGATATCATCCAGCAGCAATTTGACCATTTTCCGGTCTACCCTGATATAAATGAAAGGCGACGCATATTTTTGATTCCTGGGGGATGAATCCGGGAAGACTTCTTTTCCAGCCAATGCTTTCGGCAGCGCTTTATTTACAGCCTTGAGGAACCGGTCGAACCGGATCGGTTTAAGCAGGTAATCCACTATGTCCAGTTCGTAGCCATCATAAGCGTATTCCTTGAAGGCAGTAGTGAAAATGATGCGGGGTGATGCCTGGAAACTCCTGACGAAATCGATGCCTGACAGTTGCGGCATCTGGATGTCGAGGAAGATCAGGTCCACCTGGTGCTGTTGCAGCCAGGCAATGGCATCCAGTGCATTTCCAAATTCAGCCACCAACTCCAGGGAAGGAACCAGGTCAATATACCTTTTGATCAGGTCGCGGGCCATGGGTTCATCATCCACCACCAGGCAAGTCACGGGCAGGATGGGAGTATCAGTCATAGCTAACCAGGTTTTGACGATTCAGGGAAACCACATCGTTTGCGGGGATTTTTTCCAGTTCCAGCTTAAGGTTGACAATGTATACCTCCTCATCATCCAGGATTTCCAGTTCATGGCGATCGGGATATAACAGTTCCAGCCTTTTCTTAACATTATTGATGCCGATGCCGTGGTACTGCGTCTTCTTTTTTCCGGCTGGAGGTTTGCCGTTCATGAGCTTTACCTGTAACAGGGTGTCTTTTATTTCTGCGGTCAGGATGATCCAGGGATTTTCAATCATGGTACTGGTACCGTGTTTGAAACAATTTTCCAGGAAGGGCAGCAGCAGCAGCGGTGCGATCTGAACCGCAGCGGCATTACCCTGGATATCATAATGAATATCCAGGTTGTTTCCATAGCGGGATTTTTCCAGGTGGATATACTCCAGTAACATATTCAGTTCCTTTTCCAGTGGAACTTTTTCCTGGTTGCCTTCGTATAAAACATAACGCAGCAGGTCGGCCAGGGCCATCAGCATAGCTGCAGAGCCGGGCGATTCTTTCTCTGCCCGGGAATAAATATTGTTCAAGGTGTTGAAAAGAAAATGCGGGTGTACCTGGGCGGTGAGGAGTTGGAGCCGGGCTTCGATATTTTCTTTTTGTAACTGGCTATTACGTTGTTCTTTCAGGTACCAGTTCTTTACGAATTTGAGTCCAAAAGCAACCCCGGCAATGGACATGGCGCCTTTGTAATTAGACATCATGGCCATGAAGGTGCTCACCTGGGGAGGGCGGCTTGTATTGACCAGAAACCGTTCCGGCAGGATGGCTTTTAACACCACAGGGTGCACGTTCAACACCATATAAAGGGTGATATATCCGCAGATGGCCCAAATGACAGCAAATGCCAGGATAGCCTGCAGGTATTTTTTTTTCATGGCCAGCTCCGGCAGTATCAGGTATAACAACGAATAGGTTAGCAGGATGTGGGGAAATAATTGTAACAAGCTTTCTGTCAGGGTAAAAGGAATATTGCGGAGATACATGATCTCTTCCTTTCCAAAAGGATTGATCGCATGCATCATTCCATAATACAACCACCAGGAAAGCCAAAAAAATAAGTGACGTAAAAATCGGTGCCGGCGGTTCGTTGAAAAAATAAAGTCGTTGAAAGACATGCCTACAGTCTATATATATAAATTTACGAATAAGTATGGGGGTTGAAAGCCAGCACCAGGATAAATGCGATAAAGGCCATTTATCGCCGTCCGGAACATTGTATGACTGCCACGGGTAAGCTGGTCGCAATCCGGGGAATCCTTGTTTTTATGGGAATTAAGTTTAGGTATTAAAACCTTAACCATTAAAATCAAGGTCATGGAAACACTAAAAATTACGAGGATGTTAGGGACCCTGCTGCTTAGCCTGCCAGGATTAATGCTAACCCATTCCTGCAGCAAAAAAGAGGCACTTACCGTTGCTCCCCCGGTTCAGGCATCCATTGAAAAAAGGGAGGGATTGCCGCATACCAAACAATACTCCGCGGATGTGGCTAATTCCTGGTTCAATCTCCTGACAACGATTACGAAAAATACGCCTTTCCCGCCTCCGCATAGTATCCGCATATTTGTGTACAGCGGACTGGCGCTGTACGAATCCGTGGTACCCGGCATGCCCTCACACCAATCGATGTATACCTACCTGACGAAGCAGGAGATCCCCCATGATAAAAAAAAGGATTATTACTGGCCGGCGGCGGCAAACGCAGCCATGGCGCGACTGGCTACCCGGATCATTCTGGGTTATAATCCTGCGTTTGACCTCAGTTCCGTGAACCAACTGGAAGCAGCCAACCTGGCTACATTTCCGGCTGATCTTTCACCGGATGATTTGCATCGCTCCATGGATTTTGGACGGCAGATTGCCGAGATTATTTTTGAGTGGAGTAATACGGATGGTACCATGGCTCCAGGAGGTGGACTGGCGTTTTGCGCCCCTTATATCCCTTCCGGCCTGCCAGGCACCTGGGTACCCACGCCTCCAGGCTTTTTCCCTGCCGCCGGTGCCTGCCAGGGGGACCTCCGCCCTTTCCTGCCCGGTTTTTCACAGGTACCTTTGCCGGCTCCTCCGCCACCCTATTCGGCTGAGCCCGGATCGGCATTTTATAATATGGTTTACGAGGTATATGAAAATGGTCAGAATCTGGATCCGGATGAATACCGCCTGTCACAAGCCTGGCGCGATATCCTTGGTGTAAATTATAATACCCCCACGCACCTGGTGAGGCTGACCACCGAGATTATAACCAAAGAAAAACTTGACCTGGCGGAGGCAGCCGTTTTGTATGCCCGGGAGACCATCGCGGTGTTTGATGCCATAGTAGCGGTATTCCGCGCCAAATTCCATTATGCCCTGCTGCGCCCGATAACCTATATACACGGAGAAATGGGGCACCCGGAATGGAATCCGGTTAGTCCAACTCCCCAGCACCCTTCTTATCCCTCTACCAGCAATGCAGCAACAGCAGCCGCAGTGGAGGTGCTGGAACAGGTTTTTGGTGAGTCGTACCGGTTTACGGATAGTACCCAAAAAGCTTTATATGGAAGCTGGGAGTACGACTCCTTTAATGCGATGCTGCTGGACCAGGGCTGGAGCCGCATCCTGATTGGTCAAAACTTCCGCCAGGCAGTGGATGCGGCAAGGATCCAGGGCCGGCAGATAGGAGATTTGGCCAACCGGTTGCCCTTTAAGAAATAAGGAAGGTCAACTCCTGCCATTTCGTTGTAATTTGCAGGCTTGACCATTTCAAACCGGATGACGCAAGATTATCTCAAAGGACTCAACGACCGCCAGCGCGAGGCGGTACTCCATAAAGACGGACCGCTCATGATCGTGGCCGGTGCAGGTAGTGGAAAAACGAAAGTGCTCACTACCCGCATCGCCCACCTCATGGCCCATCACCGCGTGGATGCTTTTAATATACTGGCCCTCACCTTTACCAATAAGGCGGCAAAAGAAATGAAGGAGCGGATCGAAAAGATCCTCGGTAACTCCGATGCCCGCAACCTGTATGTGGGCACATTCCACAGCGTGTTTGCCCGCATCCTGCGCAGCGAAGCCCATCACCTGGGCTATCCCAACTCTTTCACCATCTACGATACCGACGATGCCAAATCGGTGGTGAAGACCGTCATCAACGAAATGAACCTGGACGATAAGCTCTACAAGCCCAATATCGTCTACAACCGGATCAGTTCAGCCAAAAACGCCCTGGTGGGCCCGGCCGAATACGCCCAGGATTATTATATCCAGCAGGAAGACAACCGTGCAAACCGCCCCGCAATCGGCCAGATCTATGCCGCCTATGCCAAGCGCTGCTTCAAGAACGGCGCCATGGATTTTGATGACTTGCTGATCAAGATGTATGAGCTGCTCAAGCATTTCCCTGAATCGCTGCACAAGTACCAGCATAAGTTCCGATACATATTAATTGATGAGTACCAGGATACCAATCCAGCCCAGTACGAGATCATCAAGCTGCTGGGAGCCGTCCACGAGAATGTCTGCGTGGTAGGCGATGATGCCCAGAGTATTTACTCTTTCCGCGGTGCCACCATCCAGAACATCCTGCAGTTCCAGAAAGACTACGACGATGTGAAGGTCATCAAGCTGGAACAGAACTACCGCAGCACCAAGAGCATTATCCAGGTGGCCAACGAGGTCATCAATAACAATAAGGGACAAATTCCCAAAGAGCTCTGGACCGAAAATGCCGATGGTGATAAGATCCGGTTGGTGCGCACCATGAGCGATAACGAAGAAGGCAAGTTTGTGGCCGATACCATCCAGGAGCAGAAGTTGCGCTATCACTTCAGTAACCGCGATTTCGCCATCCTCTACCGCACCAACGCCCAGAGCCGCGCCTTTGAAGAGAGCCTGCGCCGCATGGGCATCGCCTATACCATGTACGGCGGCGTTAGTTTCTATGCCCGCAAGGAGATCAAGGATATGGTGGCCTACCTGCGGCTGGTGGTGAACACGCGCGACGAAGAGGCCCTGAAGCGAATCATCAATTTCCCGGTAAGAGGAATAGGGAAAACCACGATCGATAAGATCACGCTGATCGCGAATACCCATAATGTCACCATGTGGGAAGTGCTGCTCAATGCGAAGAGTGCCGGCTTTAAAGCGGGCACCCTGGAAGCGATAGACCAGTTTGTGACCATGATCCAGGGCGCGCAAAGCATGCTGCAGAATAAGAATGCCTATGAAGTGGCTTTCCACCTGGGCAAGCAAACCAATATTGTCAAGGAGCTTTTCAATGATAAGACCACCGAGGGACTGCAACGCTATGAGAACGTGCAGGAACTGCTGAACTCGATTAAAGAGTTCACGGAAACGCCGGCCAACGAGGACGGTGAAGTGGGCGATAAAGGCCTGGGCAGCTACTTGCAGCAGATCACCCTGCTGACCGATGCCGATGAAAAGGATCCCAATGCCGATACGGTAAAGCTGATGACCATCCACGCCGCCAAGGGGCTGGAGTTCCCGGTGGTATTTGCGGCGGGACTGGAAGAGATGCTCTTCCCCAACGCCATGAGTATCAATACCCGCGAGGAGCTGGAAGAAGAACGCCGGTTGTTCTATGTGGTGATCACCCGCGCCAAGCAGAAGCTCTGGATCACCTATGCCAATACCCGGTACAAATTCGGGCAGCTGGTGCAGAATGAGCCCAGTCGCTTTATAGAGGAGATCCCGCAGCAGTACCTGGACCGCAGTTATGCCGGGGGTGGCATCCGTAACCAGGGAACCGGTTATACGCAGGGCTCAGCCTTTGACCGGATGCGCGGCTTCGGCGCCTCCGAGCAGGCCGAACGGATGTATGGTGCGCCTCCATCTAAACGCAAGGATACCGTACCATCCTATGTGCCGCCCAAGACCGCCCCTAAAGTGGTGGAACACAAGCCCGCCGCGGATTTTGTGCCCAGCGATACCAGTAACCTGCAGGCCGGCCAGAAGGTGGAACACCAGAAATTTGGCTACGGAACCGTACTAAAAATGGAGGGCAGCTCGCATAACCCGGTTGCCACGGTGCAGTTTGAGCTCAACGGAGAAAAGAAGATCATGCTGAACTATGCCAAGCTCAGGATCGTGGAGTAATTGCCGAACCATCGGCCAAAATCTCCTAGCGAATAAGGGGTATTTTTCCCGGTAAGGGTTGACGGGGTCATTGTTTTAGGTTAATTTGTAATATAACCAAAACAGGCACCCGATGAAAAGGCGTTCCGTCCTGCTGATCCTGCTTCATTTCCTGTTGCTGCACAGTTATGCGCAACCGAAAGATACAAGCCAGGTGCTTACCCGTAATTTGCAGGCAGCTTCCCTGGCCGGCAACCCCGCCGGTGAAGATGCCAACCGCCGCCTCACGATCTACCTGCCTCCCGGCTACCATCAAACGAAAGAACGTTATCCCGTCATTTATTTCCTCCATGGCTTTGGAGTGAATGATACCCAGATGATGGAATGGATCGGATTCAGGGCATTGATGGATTCTGCTATCAGGGGTGGTATGCTGCGGCCTACGATTTTGGTCCTTCCTAACAGCCTCACGAAATACGGAGGATATTTTTATTCCAACTCCACGTATACGGGTAACTGGGCTGGTTTCATCGCCAAAGATGTGGTGCGTTATGTGGATTCCGCCTTCCGCACCAAAGCGGATAGGGATAGCCGTGGCCTCTGCGGGCACTCTATGGGCGGTAACGGGGCACTGAAAATTGCCATGCTGCATGCAGAGGTCTTTAGCAGCGTTTATGCCATGAGTCCGGGTGGAATGCATTTCGCCGGCGAATTTACTCCAGCCCTGAAAGCCTTCCGGCAGCTATCGGAAGTACAGTCAGAAGCAGATGTGTTTAAAGGATACGACAACCCCGAAACAGCCGGCATGGATGCATTCTACCGCGTGCTGTTGGCCAATATGGCAAGAACCTTTGCTCCGGATCCTGGTAATAAGGCCTTCCAGGGAAAGATCCCCGTCCGGTTCCAGGGTAAGAATTGGATTATTGTTCCGGAGGTGCTGAAGCAGTGGGAGTCTCAATTCAATATTAATATGGTGGAAGATCACCTGCCCGCCCTTCAAAGTTTGAAAGCGCTTAAAATTGACTGGGGCCGCAACGAAGAGTTTGACCATATCCCTATAACAAATATGCAGTTCAGTAAAAAGCTGGAGTCCTTCGGCATCCGGCATTTTGCAGAAGAGTACATCGGTGATCATGTGAACATGCTGGATGGTTTTGAGGGCAGGGTGTTTACCGAGCTGTTTCCTTTTTTTCAACGCTACCTGCAATAAGAAATTTTAGTATCATATGAATCAGGACGTTTCCCCTATCCGCTCCGATGAACGCAGCAATATCCTGGATGTATTGCGGGGCTTCGCTTTGCTGGGCATCATCCTGGCCAATTACCCCGTGCATTCGCTGTATGTGTTCCAGAGTCCGGAAACCATAAATGCCATGCCCACGGCTGATATCGACAACATACTGAAATACATACATTTTGCATTTATCGACGGTAAATTCTATACCATCTTTTCCCTCTTGTTCGGGATCGGGTTCTCCATAATACTCCATAAACGCGGGGAAAAAGAACAGGTAACCCTTAAACTCTTCTACCGGCGCATCATCATCCTCTTACTTATTGGTCTCGTTCATGCGTTGCTGTTATGGGATGGGGACATCCTCGTTTTGTATGCGTTACTGGGCCTATTGCTGCCGCTGTTCCGCAATGCGTCGGACAAAACCTTGCTGATCCTGATTCCCGTCTTGTTATTTTCCCCGCTGCTTTTTGATACCCTCCGGGTGCTTACGGATGGCCGGGTGGACCCTGCCCTTTTTTTCCAGCGCATAGCCTTCACTGTGGCAGCCAAAAGCGGGATCACCGATACCAACTACCGGAACTGGCTGGTGGTGAACGATAGTTACAGTGATGTGATAGAATGGAACAAAAGTGGTTTCTTTTTCCGTTGGAATATGCTTTTCGGCACCAACCGCCTGCCAAAGGTATTTGCCTTATTCCTGCTGGGGTTGTATGTTGGCCGCAAGCGCATCTTTGCCCTGTTACCGGAACACCGCATCCTGCTGCGCAAAGTGCAACGCTACAGCCTGTTGGTGGGGCTTCCGGCTACTATCGGGCATGCGTATTTCCAGAATGACCAGTATTTCATCCCCGCACCCATCTCTTTGCTGGATACCTTGTTCTATGCGTTGAGTGTAGTTCCTATGGGACTCTTTTACGCTTCCAGCATAAGCCTTCTTTTTCTCTGGCCCCACTGGCAGAAAAAACTGATGGTCTTTGCCCCGGTGGGTCGAATGGCGCTAACCAATTATATCGGTCAAACCATCTGCGGTACGCTGGTATTTTACGGTTATGGATGGGGACTGGGTGCCACCACCGGACTCGTTTACATATGGCTGATAGCCCTTGCGGTATTTCTGCTGCAAATCGTGTTTAGTCATTTCTGGCTGCGTTATTTTCAGTACGGTCCACTGGAGTGGCTCTGGCGGCAGCTGACCTACGGCAAATGGCTCCCACTGGTGAAGCTGCATCACGGCGCCGTTATACTGCTGCTGTTGTTGTCACAGCCATCGAACTCCCAGGTGGTGAAAGTGGAACACTTTTATGCCAGCTCTCCCCAGGCGGAGTCCCTGTTCCGGTTCTTTTCCCGCGACCTGGACTTACCTGTTGTGTGGAATTACCAATCCTGGGGTGATTTTGCCAGTGGAGGAGTTAGTCTTGGCAATGTGGTATTTGAACAGGTCTGGTTCAAAGGAAACATGCGTACGGCATTTGAAGGGATAGCCCTGGAGCCTGCACAGCACTTCCCCGATTTTACGA
>CBFGLD010000107.1:0-9225 GCA_965649495.1 uncultured Flavihumibacter sp.
CCTGCATGCCCAGGATACCGCCCCCGGCTTCTTCATCTCTAATACAAACGACAGCGTACCCGTTCAGGTCCGGCTGCCAAAGTCCAAATTGTTCTATGTGCTGAAAGTGGGAAAATTTATGGAGGAGGTGGATGTGGCCGACCCTTCGGGTGCGGTGAAAAACCTCAAACCGGCCGACATCAAAAGCTACGGCTTCCAGAACGCCGGAAGGTACTACCGCTTCTTTTCAAAACCCGTTAAGAACGGTTCCCTCAAATTCCTGCAGCCCGTGGTCCTGGGCCCCAAAGCATGCCTCTACCAATACGTGGTTGTCTCCAGCGGTGGGGGAGGACTCTCCAACCGCCAGGTGTTTTACACCTTTGAAAACACGGGTAATACCTATGCTTTCCTGAGTAATGCTTCCGGCCTGAATCGTTTCCGGGAAGAACTGTCCACCCTGTACAAAGACTACCCGGAGGTCCTGCAACTTATCGAAACTAAATTCCAGAAGCGCATCTCCATCGATGCCGATATCAGGGAGGTGCTGGAGGCAGTGAACCGTTCCTGAGAACCGTCAGCGCTTACTCGTAACCGTATTGTACCTTGCCCAGCAGGCGCTGCGCTTTATCGTACACCAGCTCCATGCGCTTTAAGCCGTTCGGGTTGTACTGGTAATACCAGGTCTGGTATTCATTGCTGCCTTCGGGGATCACTACCATCTTTTTTAACTGCTCACCTTCGTTGTATTCAAACATATAATCCGGCAACAGTCGCTGCGCCCTGGCATTGAAACGCACTACATCGGTCAGGCGGTTCTGGCTGTCGTAATAATAATAGACGATCACCGTCGGGAGGTTGGCGCGATCCACTTTTTCTTCCACTACATTCCCGTTTTCGTCCAGCACAAAACTCACGCGCGTGGAGTCGGATTGGTCCCGCACCCGCAACATAGACCGGGGCCGGCCCTCGCTGTCATAGGTCCAGGTATGGGTTTCCGTAGTGGTGATATTATCCGACCGGTTGAGGCTGGTGATGCCCGTGAGCCTTCCCGCTGCATCGTAGGTATAACTGTTACGGCTGTACGCATTCTGCGCACTGTCTTCCGACAACACCAGGTTGCCGTCGGCATTGAAACTGCTGCGTAACCAGGAATCTCCCATCACCGTAGTGGCCGTAGTAGTGGTGACGGTGCCCTTGCGGAGGTCGATCTCCTGCACGCCGGTGAACCCAGCCGATTCGGGTGAATTGCCTTCAAAGCTTTCGAGGGTAACCTTTTTTACCTGTTGCTGCCGAAACAGTTTATATTGCTGGCTGGCCTGGCCGGCGGTCAGGATGTCTTTGTAATAATACTGTGCATCCGCCAAAAGGCTGCTGCAGGCGGTTAAAAGGATAAAAAGGATTTTTTTCATAACAGGGGCGGGTGATAAACTTGCCATATAATCTGCAATATAGTACGGCCATTAGTTTTCAGGCCTTAAATATTTGTATTTATTTTTATTCAAATTTCAAGCCATTGTCACATTACGCCGAAAGAAAGGAAAAGGATTGCCTGAACTGCGGAACCATCGTGGAAGGCCGGTATTGCCAGCACTGCGGACAGGAAAACGTGGTGCAGCGCGATTCCTTCTGGGGACTGCTCACCCATTTCGTATACGATATCACGCACTTCGATTCCAAGTTTTTCGACTCGCTGAAATACCTGCTGTTCAAACCCGGCTTCCTATCGCTGGAGTATATGCGCGGGCGCCGGAACAGCTACCTCAACCCGGTGAAGATGTACGTCTTTACTTCGGCGCTCTTCTTCGTGATCTTCTTTTCGCTTTATAATGTGAACTCGCTTATCAAAAGCGAGCGTATGGAACTCACCGAAAAACGCGAAGCCGTGGAAGCTGGCATCCGGAACATTCAGGCCGATACCCCCGCTGATCTGCAACCCGCCTTTCGCCAGGCTGGTGGTAAGGCCCTTGTCCAGTTGCAGCAGGAGAAAGCAAAACTGGACCTCCGCCTGGCGGAGTACGAAAAAAAGGACTCCACCGGCGCCGCCGTTCCCTCACAGATCCGGGATTCCCTGAAGACTAAAGCCATCCGCCTCGGTAAAAAAACAACTATCGATACCGATGATGCGGAAGATGCCATCTCCTTTTCGCAGGACAGCCTGGGTACCCGTTCCATCTCCGGCTTCAACTACCGCTCGGTGGAAGCCTACCGCGCCATCCAGCAGCAATTGCCAAAAGAAAATCGCGACGGATGGATCAAACAGGGGTTCATGAGCCGCCTCGTAGCCACCCTGGAACAGGAGAAAAAAGGCAGTAAAGCCTTCCTCCGGGCCTTCCTCGATAACCTGCTCCACAGCTTTCCGAAAATGCTCTTCGTCAGCTTGCCCATCTTCGCCCTGCTGCTCCAGCTGCTGTATATCCGCAAAAAACTCTTTTATTCCGACCATGCCATCTTTACCATCCACCTGTATATCGCCACCTTCATCTTCCTGCTGGCCATATTCGGGTTCATCGCCCTGGAAGAAGCTACCAACTGGGGTATCCTCGGCTTTGTCATCCCGCTTTCCATCCTGGTGGTATATTTCTACCAGTACAAGGCCCTGCGCCGCTTTTACGGTGACAGCCGACGGAAAACCATCTTTAAATTTGTACTGTTAAACTTTTTATCCTTTATTATGATGGTCTTCCTCTTTACGATATTTACCATGATCAGCGCCACCCAACTGACCGGGTCAGGCACCCACTAAAAAGATAACATGAATACAGCAGCAGCAGCATTTGAACGACTGGTACAGATCATGGACGACCTGAGGGAGAAATGCCCCTGGGACAGCAAGCAGACTATCCAGAGCCTTCGCCACCTCACCATCGAAGAACTCTACGAACTGGCCGACGCCATCTCCGATGAAAACTGGAAAGGCATCAAAGAGGAACTGGGCGATATCTTCCTGCACCTCGTATTCTATTCCAAAATCGGAACGGAACAAGGTCAATTCACGCTCGATGAAGTGCTGGACGGCATCTGCCAGAAACTGATCAACCGCCATCCGCACATCTACGGCGATGTCACCGTTCAGGACGAAGAAGAAGTGAAACGCAACTGGGAACAACTGAAATTAAAGGAGGGAAAAAAATCGGTGCTGAGCGGTGTTCCCAAAGCCCTGCCCGCTATGGTTAAAGCTATGCGCCTGCAGGACAAAGCGAAGCAGGTGGGCTTTGAATGGGAAAAGGTAGACGATGTCTGGGAAAAGGTCAACGAAGAGATGGGGGAACTGCAGGATGCGGTGCAGCAGGGCAACCAGGATCATATAGAAGAGGAGTTCGGCGACCTGGTCTTTTCCATGATCAATTATGCACGGTTTTTGCAGGTGGATGCCGAACATGCCCTGGAACGCACCAATAAAAAATTTATCAGCCGCTTCAACCGCATGGAAGAGCTGGCCACCGAAAGGGGGCTTCGGTTGCAGGATATGAGCCTCCTGGAAATGGACGCGCTCTGGAACACCATTAAAGCAGAAAAGCGGGTAACTTGAGCAGATTCTTCATCACCATATTAAAGCGAAACGCTTACCTGTTGCTGGCGGCGGCCTGGCTGTTCACCATCGCCTTCATCGTCAATAATTATTTTGCAGGCGCCTCCTCTGCCCCTTACCTGCGTACTGCCATCGAAGACAAGATCCGCAGCCACGAGGCGGAATTTGAAACCATCTCCGCCGATACTTCCCTGCTGAAAGTGCTGGCCGAAGGAAGCTTCGGCCCGCAGCAACTGCAGCAAATGAAAGAGCTGGGCTTTGGAATTTTCATCTATAAACCCGCGCCACAACAATCCTGGAGCCTCTCGTTCTGGAGCAACCAGCAGGCCGAACCCGATGAAACCATCCTCTATGCGCACGACAGCAAGAAACTGGCCCGCCTGCGCAACGGCCAGTACGAATACATCCGTAAAGTAGTGCCCCTGGCAAGGGAACAACTGCTGGTGATCGCACTGATTCCCGTACGTACCGAATACTTTATCCAGAACAGTAACCTGCAACGGCAGTTCGTAGGCTTTCCCAAAGCCGAAAACAGCGTGTCGCTGAGTGAATACGAAACCGATTACCCCGTCCGCAGTTCCGATGGTTCCGTACTCTTTTACCTGCAGCCCAAAAACATCTACGCCACCCAGCACGCCAACGGCTGGTCCATGCTGCTCGATATCCTGGGTGTGGTACTGCTGCTCATGGTGGTGCACAATGCCGCCAGTTCCATCACCGACAAATACGGCTTCCTCAAAGGCGCCCTGTTCCTGGTGGGGGTCATACTCCTGCTGCGGGCGCTGACTTATGTTTTCACCGGCTGGCTTTCATGGAGGGCTTTCGAGCTGTTTGACCCCGTGATCTACAGCTCCAGCGGCTTCCTTCCTTCCCTGGGCGACCTGCTGATCAATGCCTTCCTGTTCTGCTGGATACTCTTCTTCATTTATCGCAGGAGCTTTACCGTTGACCTGTCCGGTTTCAAAGGAAAACCACTACAGTGGCCTATCGTAGCAGTGGGTGCCTTGCTGCTGGTGGTGATCACCTTCCTCTTTGCCATGGTGATCCAGAGCCTGATTGCCGATGCGCGCATATCCTTTAACGTTACCAATTTCTTTAGCCTCGATATCTACAGTTTCGTCGGATTCGTGATCCTGGCGACCATAGCCCTGAGCTTTTTCCTGGCATCCAGCCTGGTCATCCGCTGGTTGCACCCCCTGCTGGAATCCCGCTCTTTTCCGCTCTACGGCTTCATTGCCATCATTGGGCTGCTGGTGATCACCTTTATCCGTAAGAACACCCTGGTGGAACTTAATATCTATGTCCTGGTTTGGCTCCTGGCCTATGTGTGGCTGGTGCGCCAGCCCATCCTTACCTCCATCAACGGGCGCTGGAACGTTTCCGTTATGCTGCTGCTGATATTTCTCTACTCGGTCTCCATTTCCATGATCATCGTAGCCGAAAACAGCCGCATCGAGATCGAACAACGGAAGCGGACAGCCGAAAAACTTTCTATCCAGGCCGACCCTTCCAGCGAACGGATCCTCAGCATCGGCCTTACCTATTTTGATAATGATTTTCTCTACTCCAATTTCAACCGCTTCCGGATGGCTACCTCCAACATGTACCTGAAGGACAGCCTGATCAATAAGAACTTCATGCCCTACCTCGAAAAGTACGATACGCGTATCTACACCTTCGACGAAGAGGAACGGCCGCTCTACAACGAAGACCAGGTTTCTTATGACACCCTCAATACGATCTTCCGGATTGAAGGGAAACCCACCACCATCCCCGACCTGCGCTATTTTGAAAAATCTTTCGACAAGTTCTCCTATATCAGTCGCCGCATGGTGACTGATACCGCCGGGGTGGCCGTCGGTTATATGTTCATCCTCTCTGAACCCAAAAAATACAAGAGCGATGCCCTGGTGCCCGAACTCTTCCGCCAGCGGAAAGATTTCATGCCCGATGAATATTCGCCCATTTACAGCTACGCCATCTACAATAACCGGGAACTGATCGAATACTACAACGATTACGAGTTTCCTACCCGCCTGTCTTCCGCCCAATTGCCCAAACAGAACTTCACCCGCAAATACAAGGACCGCTACGATGAACTCTGGTACCGCGATAACACGAAACTGGTCGTCATCGCCAAAAGGGATAACCTCTGGCTGGAATCCATCACCCTGGTGGCTTACCTGTTCAGCACCTTCCTGCTGCTGCTGGGGCTCTTCCGCCTGGTGTCTATGATGGTTCGCTCCCGCCTCCGGTTAAACGAAGTACGCCAGGAAATGCAGCTGAACCTGCGTACCCAGATCCACGGCACCATCATTTTTATCAGCCTCTTTTCTTTTTTCGTGATCGGCGTAGCCACCATCATCTTCTTCATCAACCGCTACAATAACAACAAGCAGGACCAGCTCAGTAAGGCCATGCAGATCCTTACCAACGAAGTGCAGTCCGAAATGGAAAGCAAGACCATGTTCGAATACCTGCTCAGCCTCTATGAAGACGGGTATAACGAAGTGCTGGAAAATATGATCAAGGAGGTTTCCGAGATCCATGGTACTGATATCAATATCTACGACCTCAATGGTGAACTCCGGATATCTTCCAACCCTTTCGTCTACGACAAGGGCATCCTCAGCGTCCGGATGAACCCCGAAGCCTATTACCGCGTGCATCGCCAGCGACTGGTGCAGTTCGTAACGGAAGAACAGATGGGGGAGCTGAGCTACCAGAGTATCTATTCGCCCGTGCGCGATGATACTGGTAACGCCTATGCCTACCTGAACCTGCCTTCTTTTGATTCGCAGGTGGAACTTAAAAAGGAGATCTCCAATTTCCTGGTCACCATCATCAACCTGAACGCTTTCATTTTCCTCATCGCGGGCGTGATTGCCCTCTTCATCACCAACCGCATCACTTCTTCCTTCTCGCTCATCAGTGAAAAGATGCGGGCCGTGAACCTGGGGCAGCACAACGACGCCATCGAATGGCACCGCGAAGATGAGATCGGCGAGCTGGTGAAAGAATACAATAAGATGGTGCTGAAACTGGAAGAGAGCGCCGTGGCACTCGCCAAAAGCGAAAGGGAAGGGGCCTGGCGTGAAATGGCCAGGCAGGTGGCCCATGAGATCAAGAACCCGCTCACGCCCATGAAACTGAGCATCCAGTACCTGCAGAAAGCGATCGATAACAACAACGGTGATGTCAAGCAACTGACCACCAACGTGGCCCACACCCTGGTGGAACAGATCGACCACCTTTCCAAGATCGCCTCTGAATTTTCGCAGTTCGCCAATATCAGCAACACCCACAGTGAGGTGTTCGACCTGCACGATATCCTCTACTCCCTCTCATCCTTATACGAATCCAGCGAACAGGTCAACTTTTCCTGGATGCCGGTGCAACGGAAAGTGATGGTGAACGCCGACCGCACCCAGCTGAACCGCCTCTTCACCAACCTGCTGCAAAATGCCGTGGAAGCTACCCTGCACCGTGATGACCGCTCCGTGCAGCTGGTGGAATCTGTTGAAGACGACCGAATCACCGTGATGGTGCGTGACAATGGCCAGGGAATCCCCGAAGCCATGCGCTCCAAGATCTTCACGCCTAACTTCACCACCAAATCTTCGGGTACGGGGCTGGGACTGGCCATGAGCAAGGGCATCGTAGAGCAGGCCAAGGGCCGCATCTGGTTTGAAACGGAGGAAGATGCCGGCACCACTTTTTACGTGGAACTGCCCCTGGCCCAGGTGTAACGGAGTCGTATAATCGTTTTGTCAATCTCTTTTCCCCGCCACCAGGAACGCCTCCAGCTCCTGCAAGCTGAAACTGCTCAGGTTGGCCTCGCGGGTGAGCCCCCCTTTCTGCGCACTGATCACCCCGTAGCGGATATCGTCAAACCCTTCCACCTCATGCGCATCGGGGTTGATGGATAACAGGCATCCTTTTTCCATGGCGTAAGGAATCCAGCTCCAGTCGATGTCCAACCGACGGGGGTGGGCATTGATCTCGATCACCACCCCCTGTTCCGAACAGGCGTCAATGATGACCTTATGGTCCAGGGGGTAACCCGGCCGGCTCAACAGGAGCCTGCCCGTCATATGCCCCAGTATCCGGACGGAAGGGTGGGAGATGGCCCGCAGCAAGCGCTGCATGGCTTTTTCTTCTGTCATTTTCAGGTTGCTGTGCACCGATGCGATCACCAGGTCAAAGCTTTGCAGGATATCATCCGGGTAATCCAGGCTGCCATCTGTTAGAATGTCACATTCGATACTCTTCAAAATGCGGAAGGGAGCCAGTTTCCGGTTCAGTTCGTCTATATGGATATGTTGCTCACGGATCCGCTCAACCGAAAGTCCGTTGGCATAAAAGGCGGAGCGACTGTGGTCGCTGATCACCAGGTACTCAAACCCTCTCTGTATGCAGGCCACGGCCATCTCTTCAATGGTGTTCACGCCATCACTCCAGTTGGAATGCGAGTGGATGATGCCTTTGATGTCCGCCACCTGCACCACCGCGCCCGGCCCTGTTGTGCCCGGCCCCGTGGTGCCCGTTTGCCCCGTGGCCCGGTGCAGGATCTCGGGTAACTCGCGCTGGTTAACGGGAATATAACCTATCCCCGCCTGCTCAAAGATGGCCTGCTCCGAATCGTAATTGCCCGACCCGGAAAATCCCAGCTTCCGGAATTCCTGCAGGAACAATTCACTGCAACTGCCGGCAAATCGTGTTGCCTCAAACACTTCATGCGGAACACTACTGATGAATATTCGTATACCCCCCGCAGTGGTGGCAGCCACCTGCCGGCCACTTACTTCAATATCCCGGAAGTCCTGGGCCATCAGGAAATCGGCCAGCCTGCCCTCGGGTACCGTGGTCAGTATTTCCAGTTTGGTCACGATATTCGATTGGCGTATGACCTCACCCGTTAGACTGCTTCGGTCGGCAGGAAACTGCTCCTGCAGCAGCGCCAGCGCCTGTTGCGCAAAGGCTTCGATCTCCGCATACAAAAAATGTCCCTTGTTGAGCAGGAAGAACTGTATCGACTGCTTCACGCTTTCCTGCGTCTTTTCCCCAAATCCCTTATAGAGCAGGAGTCGGTTCTCGTTACAGGCATACAATAACTCACCCAGGCTTTCAATGCCCATTTCCTTCCAGATGGTGGCGATCTTTTTGGGTCCTAACCCTTTGATCTGCATCAGCTCCAGCACACCGGGTGGCGTCATCGCTACCAGGTCGTCCAGTTGCTGCAGGCGCCCCGTGTCCAGCAACTCCGTTATCTTCCGCGCCGTACTGTCGCCGATACCTTTCAACGAAGCGATCTTTTCCCGCGGGGTATCGGCCAACGGTACCGGTAACTTCTCAATATTAAAGGCTGCCGATGCATAGGACTTGGCCTTAAAAGGATTCTCACCATGAATATCCATAAGCTTGGAAAGCAGGCTGAACTGGTCGGCTATCGCGTAATTGTCCATCATGCAACAAATATAACACCCCGATGGGGCTCGCGGAACGGGTGCAGGTGCTGAAACCGGAAAGTGTGTGAAAGAAAAGAAAACGGAGAGGCGAAATCTTTCGAATGGGTAAACGAGGTGCAATAAAAAAGTCCCGGTTTAACCGGGACTTTTTCGATATCATTTGCTTCAAATGATCAGGCTTTCTTAGCAGCAGCTTTTTTAGGAGCGGCTTTCTTAGCAGCGGCCTTCTTTGGAGCAGCTTTTTTAGGA
>CBFGLD010000108.1:0-9211 GCA_965649495.1 uncultured Flavihumibacter sp.
AGCAATGGACCGAAACCAGCAAAGGTACCTTTACCCTGGTCACTAACCCGGGGGGACAAACGCTGGGATATTCTACTTCATCCGGTATAAGGATCCTCACTAAAGATGGCCTGGCCTTTAAGGACCTCAACCGGAACGGGCAGCTGGATATATACGAGGACTGGCGCTTGCCGTTTGAAGAAAGGGCGCGCGACCTTGCTTCCCGGATGTCTATCGACCAGATAGCGGGATTGATGCTGTATAGTGGCCACCAATCCATTCCGGCCAGGCCGAGGGGTTTTGGCAGCGGGACCTATAATGGAAAGCCGCTGGCGGAAAGTGGCGCCCGCTCTTCCGACCTCAGCGACCAGCAAAAGGAATTCCTGGTAAAAGACAATCTGCGACATGTACTCATCACCAGTGTGGAGAGCCCGGAAGTGGCGGCAACCTGGAACAACAATATGCAGGCGTTGGTAGAGGCGAAGGGGCTGGGCATACCGGCCAATACCAGTTCGGACCCCCGCCACGGCGCCAATGCCACTACCGAATATAATGCCGGTGCGGGTGGAAGGATATCGATGTGGCCCGAATCACTGGGTATGGCCGCCACCTTTGACCCGGCGCTGGTGCGGCGTTTCGGGGAAGTGGCAGCTACGGAATACCGGGCGCTGGGCATCACAACGGCACTTTCGCCGCAAATCGACCTGGGCACCGAACCCCGGTGGAACCGTATTAAAGGCAGCTATGGGGAAGACCCCTACCTCTCTGCCGATATGGCGCGGGCCTACATTGATGGATTCCAGACATCCGCCGGAAAAGATGAAATCCGCGGGGGATGGGGCTTTAAAAGTGTAAACGCCATGGTGAAGCACTGGCCCGGTGGCGGTCCCGAAGAGGGTGGCAGGGATGGCCACTTCGCGTACGGCAAATTTGCCGTTTATCCCGGTGGGCAATTTGGCCTGCAGCTGATCCCGTTCACCCAGGGAGCTTTTAAGCTGTCCGGCGGAACAGGGATGGCTTCCGCCCTGATGCCTTATTATACCATCAGCTACGGGCAGGATAAGAAATATGGAGAGAATGTCGGTAATGGGTATTCGAAGTACATAATTACCGACCTGTTGCGCAATACATACGGATACGATGGGGTGGTGTGCACCGACTGGCTGGTTACCGGTGATGAGGGAAAGGGTCCGGAAGTATTTGCAGGCAAGCCCTGGGGACAGGAAAAACAAAGCATCGCGGAACGGCACTATAAAGTGCTGATGGCGGGCGGTGACCAGTTTGGAGGGAACAATGTATCCGGACCGGTGATAGAAGCCTACCAGATGGGGGTGAAGGAACACGGAGAAACGTATATGCGTAAGCGCTTTGAGCAATCGGCCTACCGGTTGCTGATGAACATTTTCCGCACCGGTTTATTTGAGAATCCTTACCTGGACCCGGTGGCATCCACCCAAACTGTAGGGAACCCGGAATTCATGCGGGAAGGCTACGAAGCCCAGCTACGATCTGTCATTATGCTCAAGAACCGGCAAAAGGTTCTGCCGCTGGCCCGCAAAAAAACGATATATATTCCCAAACGATTGAACCCGGCCATGCGCGACTGGTTTGGAAACCTCACACCGGAAAAACGGGATTACCCGGTCAATATGGAGGTGGTAAAAAAATATTTCCAGATAACCGATGATCCGGCAGCGGCTGACCTGGCTCTGGTATTTGTAAAAAGCCCGATGGGAGGAGTGGGCTATGAAAAGGAAGATCGGGAAAAAGGCGGCAACGGCTATGTTCCCATATCACTGCAGTACGCTCCTTATACGGCTATACATGCCCGTGAACAGAGCCTTGCAGCCGGCGACCCGGTATTGGATCCCGGCAATACGAACCGGTCTTATAAGAATAAAAGCTATACGGCTGCTAATACTGCCGAACTCAAAAACATCCTGGATGCGCGGGCGTCCATGAAGGGAAAGCCGGTAATTGTTTGCATTGAAGCTTCCAATCCCATGGTGTTTGCGGAATTTGAGCAGCAGGCGGATGCCATCCTGTTAAGTTTTGGAGTGCAGGACCAGGCCATGCTTGACATTCTCACAGGGGTGGAACCCAGCGGCCTGCTTCCGGTTCAAATGCCGGCTGATATGAAAACGGTGGAAGAACAATACGAAGACACTCCCCACGATGTTAGGGTGCATACCGATTCCGAAGGCAACCGGTACGACTTTGGCTTTGGGATGAACTGGAAAGGTGTGATCTCGGATAAGCGCACTGAAGCGTACGTTAAAAAGAAGAAGTCCCGATAACACTGTATATTTCCAGCCTGATACCTGAACAATCGAAAAATACATGGACTATGGAGCCTGCGCATCCTAAATCGATGGCGCTACCCGTGCTTTTATTGCTGGCCGTTTTGAATGGGGGGAACCTGTACGCCCAACCCGCCTGTTGTGTTACTACCCTTCCCTCCCGGTTTGCCGGAAGCATACCGCTGGAAGGGAAAGGTGTTCATACCCGTGATACCGGGGATGCAGGAGGAAAAATGGTGCGGATTCCGGCCGGCACTTTCCTGATGGGCGGCAACAGTCGCCAGGCTTCTGCGGATGAATACCCGGTTCATCGCGTAACCCTGGATGCTTTTTTAATGGATGCCACAGAGGTCACCAATGCGCAGTTCAAGCAATTCACTGAACAGACCGGGTACGTCACTACGGCAGAAAAGAAACCGGACTGGGAGGAGATCCGAAAAACCTTACCACCGGGTACACCGCGGCCACCGGATAGTGTGCTGGTAGCGGCATCGCTGGTATTTCAAAGTCCGGAAGCGGACGTAAGCCGTGATGCTTACATGAGTTGGTGGAACTGGAAACCGGGTGCCAGCTGGCGCCACCCCGAAGGTCCGGGTTCCGATATCAGGGGTAAAGAGGATCACCCGGTGGTGCACATCTCCTGGGAAGATGCACAGGCTTATTGCCGGTGGGCCGGCAAGCGCTTACCCACGGAAGCAGAGTGGGAGTGGGCTGCACGGGGTGGACTAACCGATAATATTTATCCCTGGGGGAATGAACACATCGAAAAAGGTGCTCCAAAAGCCAATAGCTGGCAGGGTAATTTTCCATATACCAATACTAACTGGGACGGTCATGTGAAAACTGCCGGGGTGGCGTCTTTTGCGCCCAATGGTTATGGCCTTTATGATATGGCGGGCAATGTATGGGAATGGTGCCAGGACAATTACCATCACGATTATTACGGGATGCTGACCGACTCCGTGGTGGTATCGCCTGCTGGTCCGGCCGTCAGTTATGACCCGCAGGAGCCACATGCATCCAAAAAAGTGATCCGCGGCGGTTCCTTTCTATGCAACGATAGTTATTGTACCGGTTACCGGGTTTCACGGCGTATGAAAAGCACACCGGACAGTTCCATGGAGCACCTGGGGTTCCGTTGTGTGAAAGATATTGATTAGGTGGCATGAAGTTTTTTAGGTGTTCATAAACTATCCCATGAACACAGTAGCCATATCATTAAAGGAAGCCGGTACCAGCTTGAAAACAAGGGTCGCAAAGGTCAGGAAACTTCGTCCCCCAGCCCTGGCAGCTCCTGTTATTGCGAAACAAATTCCACGAAACGAGCATTCCCAGGATAAGCCTGCCAATCCCTATTCTAACTGGTCGATGCCGGATACGGGCAGTGGTTTTATCAAGGCAAGGAAAAACGATTGCTGGTAAAAAGGGTCCTATGCAAAAGGCAAATTCAAAAAAAACATTGCGGCCACCGCAGAAACAATCAAGGCCCGGGTTAGAATCAAAAATGAAACCTCAGCCGGAATACGACTATCCGGGAAAAACCGGGTCGGGAAAACTCAAGGGTAAAGTGGCGCTGATCACGGGGGGCGATAGTGGCATCGGCAGGGCTGTAGCGGTCTTGTTTGCCAAAGAGGGAGCCGATATTGCCATATCTTACCTGAACGAAACTTCTGATGCTGAGATCACCCGGGAGGCAATAGAAGCTTATGGGCAGCACTGCATCCTGCTGCCAGGAGATATTGCAAAAGAATCGGTATGCAAAAAAGTGGTGCAAAAAACCATCAAGACCTTTGGAAGGATCGACATCCTTGTCAATAACGCAGCCTTGCATTACGAACAAACCTCCCTGGAGGCCATTACCCCCAAGCAACTTGGACGCACGTTCAGCGTGAACGTTTTCTCCATTTTCTACCTCACCAGGCTGGCTCTTCACTATATGAAAAAAGGGTCCGTGATCATCAATACTACTTCGGTTACAGCTTACCGTGGAAGTAGTTCCCTGATGGATTATGCTGCCACCAAGGGTGCTATTGTTTCATTAACCAGGAGCCTTTCCGCCAACCTGGCAGAAAAAGGAATCCGGGTGAATGCCGTAGCTCCCGGACCTATCTGGACTCCCCTGATCCCTTCCAGCGTAAATACCAAAAAGGTCAGGACGCATGGAAGTGATACACCATTGAAAAGGGCAGGGGAGCCGCGGGAAGTAGCGCCATCTTACCTGTTCCTGGCTTGTGACGACAGCAGTTATATTTCCGGGCAGGTGATTCATCCCAACGGGGGTGAGATCGTTAACGGATAGACTGAAGTTGGTATTGCTGTTGTTCCGGCAACTCGATAATGAAAGTGGAACCTATGCCCGGCTTACTTTCTGCCCGGATATTTCCACCATGAGTTTCTACAATTTTCTTGCAAAGAGACAGGCCAATACCGCTTCCTGTATAATCGTGATAACTGTTCAGTCGCTTGAACACACGGAAGATCTCTTCGGCATAGATATCATCAAAGCCGATCCCGTTATCCCGGACCCGGATCTGGAAAAAAGAATTGGTGAAAGTGCGGGGAAAAGATCTTCTTTCCTCCATAGCCGACACCTTCTCTGCGGTTATGATTATTTCCGGTGCCACATCCTTACGCGTGAACTTAATGGCATTATTAACCAGGTTAAAGAAAAGCTGGTGGATCAACACGGGTATGCCCCAAACTTCGGGCAGGGGTTCATACCGGAGACTGGCTCCTGTTTTTTCCACATCCACTTCCAGGTCCTGTAATACTTCGGTAAGAACATTTTCAAGGTTCACCATCGTGAAATCAGCCGGATGGGTATTGTGCCTTGAGAATTTCAACAGGTCTTCAATCAGGGTGCCCATACGCTTGGAAGAACTAACGATCTTATCCAGGTAAAGGGCAATCTCCTTGTCCTCGATTTCCTTTTGCAAAATCCGGTCGCTGAAGAGCATGATCTTGCGAAGCGGTTCCTGCAGGTCATGGGAAGCTACATAAGCAAAACGATCGAGGTCTTCGTTTAATGCTTTCAGGTAGGTATTATTATCCAGCAATTGTTCATTCAGCAACCGCACTTTCTCTTCTGATGCCTTGCGTTCCTGTATTTCCTTCTGCAGACTGTTATTGGATTCAATCAATCTTTTTTCCTGCGCCCTGAGCTCTTCCGTTTTGCGGTACAACTCCACGAACACACCTACTTTTGCCCGTAATAAATCGGGATTCACCGGCTTAAAGATATAATCGACACCACCCATCCGGTAACCTTCAAATATCAATTCTTCACCATAATCATTGGCGGTTATGAAAATGATGGGAATATGCCTCAGTTTTTCGCGCTGGTAAATCAGCGATGCCGTTTCAAACCCATTCATGTCCGGCATCTGCACATCCATCAGGATGAGCGAAAAATCATGCCGGTGCAATAACACTTTGAGTGCAGACCTGCCCGAATTTGCTTTTACTATAGTGAAACCACTGGGTTCCAGGATGGTTTCAATAGAAAAAAGGTTATCCTCCCGGTCGTCTACCACAAGTATTTTGACATCAGAATTCGTTATCTGGCTTTGATCGTTGATCTGGTCCATTGGATTTTATTTGTACAGCCAAACCCGCATAAGTGATAGCAACTGGTCCATTTTTACAGGCTTGGTTATATAATCAGAAGCTCCTGCTTCAATACATTTTTCCCGGTCGCCCTTCATGGCTTTTGCTGTTACCGCAATGATGGGCAAAGAACTGTTTTTATGTTCGCGCCTGATCTTCTGCGTGGTTTCATAACCATCCATTTCCGGCATCATGATATCCATCAGAACGATATCGATACGGTCATTATCATTGAGGATCTCCATGGCTTCCTGCCCGCTTTCAGCAGTAATGGTATTGATCTTATACCGCTCAAAAGAGGTAGTGAGGGCAAAGAGATTCCTCACGTCATCGTCCACCACCAACACCGTTTTACCGATCAGGATATCATTGACAGAACGCAGGTTTTCTATCAATTGTTGCTTGTCCTGCGTAAGGTCCCTGTGATCAATATGTAACAAGGTCACAATCTCCTCCAGCAACAAGTCCAGTGAATTGATATTTTTCAACATCACCTTGCTGGCATAATGCTTCAGTTTGTTCTTTTCCTTGATCGAGAAATCCCGGGCGGAATAGATCAGCAGTGGGGTCATCCTCAATTTGTTGATGGCGCTTGCTTCTATCACAAAATCCAGGCCGGAGATATCCGGAAGCATATAATCTACAATCACGCAATCATACGCTTTTTTGTGCAACATTTCCAGTGCCTCGGTTCCTGTGTTTGCGATTTCGATCTCAATGGTATCATGGTTGTCGAGGAAACCGGCCAGCTTGGCGGATTCTGTTTCATTATCTTCCACGATGAGCAGTTTCTTTTGTTTCCGCTCTGAGAAATCAACGATATCATCAAATAGGATTGTCAGGCCTTCTGCTTTCAAGGGTTTCATATGAAAACTCCGAGCGCCGCGCTGCATGGCCAATACACGGTTTTCCTCTCCCGAAATCAGGTGAACAGGAATATGCCTGAGGTTGATATCATTCTTGAAAAGGTCCAGTATTCTCCAACCACTGGCATCCGGCAGTTTCACATCCAGGGTTATGGCAACGGGATTGAACCGGTTGGCCAGGTCAAACACTTCGCCGAAATGTGAAGCAATCACTACCTTAAGCCCCCGTTCATGGGCTTTTTCCATAATGATCCGGGCGAATCTCGAGTCGTCTTCAATGACCAGGATTACTTTTTCACTTCCTACAATATTATTCCTGTCATCACCCAGGTCATTAATGATTTCGTTGAGGCTTTCCAGTTCTGTATGTTCACCAGGCTTATCTGCCTTATTGATTTCCGGTGATAAATATTCACTGATAACGGTATTCTTTAATTCGCGCTTTTTCCTGACTGATGGTTTTTCTTTTATCACCGGCACTTCAATATTTTCCATGGGCAGGTAAAGGGTGAAAGAGCTGCCCATGCCCACTTCACTTTCCAGCTCAATGGTACCTCCGAGGAGGTCAGCCAGGCCACGGCTGATGGATAGCCCGAGGCCAGTTCCACCATACTTACGGCTGGTGGAACCTTCTGCCTGCTGGAAGGCTTCAAAGATGATGTTCTGCTTGTCCCGGGATATTCCGATACCCGTATCGCTGATCTCAAACGCCACTACTTTGCGGGCATCGTCAAGGTTAGTATTGGGCTGCTTCCACCCCTTGTCGGCCGGGTAGATCTTCAGTTTCACTTCCCCTTTTTCGGTGAACTTGAAGGCATTGGACAACAGGTTTTTTAATATCTGGTTCAGTCGCTGCGTATCGGTTTCAAAGCCATCCGGAAGGCTCTCATCTTTTTCAATGGAGAACTTCAGGTTCCTGCTTTCAGAAACGTGCTTGAAGGTGGTTTCCACAAAGGAAGTGATCTGGTTGAAATTTACATTTATGAAATCAGTGGAGATATAACCAGATTCAATCTTGGAAAGATCCAGTATATCATTAATCAGCTGGATGAGGTCATCGCCGCAACTGTGGATGGTGCGGGCATACCGTACCTGTTTCTCCGAAAGGTTGCCCTCATGATTTTCATAGAGCTGCTGTGCCAGGATCAGGAGTGAGTTCAATGGTGTCCGAAGTTCGTGCGACATGTTGGCGAGGAACTCCGATTTGTATTTGGAGGTCAGTTCCAGCTGTTCTGCTTTTTCTTCCAGCGACAAACGTGCTTCTTCCACTTCTTTGTTCTTGGCCTCCACTTCTTCCTTCTGCTTGACCAGGAGGTGTGCCTTATCCTGCAATTCTTCATTGGCACGCCGCAACTCGTCGGTGAGCGACTGGCTCTGCTGCAACAGGTTTTCGGTCCTGGAGTTGGCTTCGATGGTGTTCAATACGATGCCGATACTTTCCGTAAGCTGGGTCAGGAAATCCAGGTGTGTTTCGGAGAACTGGTCAAAAGACGCCAGTTCGATAACCGCTTTGATCTCGGTTTCAAACAGCACCGGCAGCACGATCAGGTTGGCTGGCGTTGCATTCCCGAGCCCGGAAACGATCTTGGAATAATTCCTCGGAATATTGGTGAGCAGGATGCGTTCCTTTTCGAGGGCACATTGACCAACCAGTCCTTCTCCCAGGGCGAATTCTTTCTTTAATGCGATCTCTTTATCAAATGCATAGGCTGCAAACAGCTTGAGTTTTTTGTTTTGCATGTTCTCATCCTGCTCCAGGATGTAGAACATGCCTTTTTGTGCATTCACCACCTGCGCCAGTTCGGAAAGGATGTGGCGGGTTACGGTTTTAAGGTCCTTTTGCCCCTGCAGCATCTGGGTCAGTTTTGCGAGGTTGGATTTCAGCCAATCCTGTTCCTGGTTGCGGAGCGTGGTTTGTTTCAGGTTAGCGATCATCTGATTGATGGTATCCTTCAGTTCTTCCACTTCACCTTTGGCTTCTACGGTAATCATCTGGGTGAGGTCTCCCTGTGTTACCGCAGCAGCTACATCCGAGATGGCCCTTACCTGAGTGGTCAGGTTTTCCGCCAGCTGGTTAACGTTTTCAGTCAGGTTTTTCCAGATACCCGAAGCCCCTGGAACACTTGCCTGTCCGCCCAAACGCCCTTCCACACCCACTTCACGCGCCACTGTAGTCACCTGGTCGGCAAATAAGGCCAGGGTATCAATCATTTCATTGATGGTGTCGGTGAGCTGGGCAACTTCCCCGCGGGAAACGATGGACAGCTTTTGTTTCAGGTTACCGGTGGCTACCGCGGTTACCACTTTGGCAATACCCCTTACCTGGTTGGTCAGGTTGTAGGCCATCATGTTTACGGAATCGGTAAGGTCTTTCCAGGTTCCGGCAACCCCTTTCACTTCTGCCTGCCCGCCCAGCTTTCCTTCCGTGCCCACTTCACGTGCCACTCGGGTCACCTCATA
>CBFGLD010000109.1:0-9131 GCA_965649495.1 uncultured Flavihumibacter sp.
GCCTGCATACATTCCCGGATACTCCACACCTGAGGTCAGAACCCCGATTTTTGTGACCTTTCTATCGTTCATTGAAGTAAATTAATTAGTTTGGTTTTGTTAGTTTATGTTAAAATCGGCAAGGTCGTTCCCCGGCAAAAAATTTGCTCAGGCGCGCCAAAAATAAGGATTTGAAATGATTATGCAGGAGAACTACTGTCCTGTTGTATTTTGCAGTACCATAATTCAAAATCGTTCATATGCGAACCAGGAATTTCACAATGGCATTACTTACACTTGTTAGTATCGAAGGACTGGCCCAAATTCAATACCCGGTTACCAGGAAAACTGAAAAAACGGATGATTATCATGGTACCCTGGTTGCAGATCCCTACCGTTGGTTAGAAGACGACAACAGTGAAGAAACCAGGAATTGGGTACAGGAACAGAACAGGGTAACTTTCTCCCATCTTGAAAAGATACCTTTTCGTGAATCCTGGAAAAATAGGATGCTGGAAGTTAGTAACTATGAAAAGTTCACTGCCCCCTTTCGAAAAGGTGATTACTTTTATTATTACCGCAATAATGGCTTGCAAAACCAAAGCGTATTGTATCGTACCAGGGGGCTCAATGGCAAGGAAGAACTCGTAATTGATCCTAATAAGCTATCTGATGATGGCACCACACGTATGACTGGTTTTTCCATTTCGAAGAGTGGTAAATACGCGGTGTATTCGCTTTCCCGGGGAGGATCCGACTGGCAGGAATACCGGGTTCGCAACCTCCAAACCGGTAAGGACCTGGGTGATAAAGTGGAATGGGTGAAAGTTTCCGGGATTGCCTGGCAGGGGGATGGGTTTTATTATAGCCGATATCCCGCACCTGAAAAAGGCAAAGAATTGTCTACCAGGAATGAAAATCACCAGGTTTATTATCATAAAATCGGAACCGGGCAAAAGGCGGATCAACTCATTTATCAAGATCCTGATAATCCCCAACGTTTCCATATTGCTTCTACCAGTGAGGACGAAAGATTTCTGGTGCTGAATATTAGCGACAGGGGTAAGGGTTTCATGGGAAATGCAATCTGGATAAAGGATTTCAAATCACCCGATAAATCATGGAAACACCTTGTCAAAAACGTAGGCCAGCATGTATATGGATGGATAGATAATTTTGGAGATAAAATCATCCTTCGTACCAACGAGAATGCTCCGAATTACAAATTGATGATGGTCAAAGCTGAATCTACAGATCGGTCAATGTGGGAAACCTTCGTTGATGAAAAGAATTACCCCATGCAGGGAGCTGGTAGTGGTGGAGGAAAACTCTTCCTGAATTATCTCGAAAACATCAGTTCGCATGTATACGTTTATCATCCGGATGGAACACCTGATGGTGAAGCGCTTCTTCCGGGAATCGGTTCTGCAAGTGGGTTTGATGGAAACGTTGACGACAAAGAACTTTTTTATACGTTCAGCTCTTATACGTATCCTCCCACCATTTTCCGTTATGATATAGCCAGCGAACAATCCACCCGTTATAAAGCACCCCTCATACCCTCATACAATCCTGAGCAATACGAAACCCGGCAGGTATTTTATCCATCAAAAGATGGAACCAGGGTGCCGATGTTCATTACACATAAAAAAGGATTGGAACTGAATGGTGAAAACCCGGTTTTATTATATGCATATGGAGGTTTCAATATCAGCCTCACACCATCTTTCAGTGCGGTAAACCTGACCTGGCTGGAACAGGGAGGGATCTATGCGGTGGCAAATCTAAGGGGAGGTTCCGAATTGGGTGAAAAATGGCATGAAGCAGGTATGCTGGAAAAGAAGCAGAATGTATTTGATGATTTTATAGCTGCAGCCGAATACCTGGTGGATCAAAACTATACCCGCCCTGGTAAATTGGCTATTCAGGGCGGTTCTAATGGCGGCCTGCTGATCGGGGCAGTAATCAATCAGCGACCCGAACTATTTGGAGTTGCAATCCCGCAAGTGGGAGTCATGGATATGTTGCGTTACCAAAATTTCACCATCGGATGGAATTGGATTGCAGAATACGGTTCCAGTGCAAAACCGGAACACTTTAATTTTCTCTATAAATATTCGCCCATTCATAATATTAAAGAGGGAATTGAATATCCGCCAACTATCATTACGACTGCTGATCACGACGATCGCGTGGTGCCGGCACATTCGTTTAAATATGCGGCTACCCTTCAGGAAAAGTATAAGGGAAAAAATCCTGTGGTCATCCGGATTGATACAAAATCAGGCCATGGTGCCAGTAACCTGACCAAGTCAATTGAGTTGTTTGCCGATTTATATTCTTTTGCATTTTATCATATGGGATTATCTCCAAAGTTTAACTGATGAAAATACTGCTGACAGGGGCTAACGGTTTAGTAGGACAGACACTGGTTAATTTATTGCTCGAAGAAGGATATGAGGTGATAGCAACGGGCAAAGGCCCATCCAGGCTTGGAATAGCATCTCCAAAACTAAAATGGTTTGATGCCGATGTGACGTCACCGTTTGAGCTGCAGGAAATCATGGAGAAGGAAAGACCAGAAGTTGTGGTGCATGGAGCAGCGATGACCCAGGTGGACGATTGCGAATTAAAACAATCTGAAGCACATTCTTTGAATGTGGAAGCTACTGCACGATTGTTACTGGATGCGGAGGAATTTTCCAGCTATTTTATCTTTCTATCCACCGATTTTGTTTTTGATGGCGAAAAAGGGATGTACACCGAAGAGGATGACCCAAATCCAATCAGTTGGTATGGACAAACTAAACTGGAAGCTGAGGCTGTAGTGCATACTGCAGACATTCCATGGGCAATCGTTCGTACCTGCCTGGTTTTTGGAAGGAAACCTCTAAACGGTCGTCAAAATATTTTCAGCTGGATAAAGGAAAGCCTGGAAGCTGGAAAAGCAATTAAAGTGGTGGATGATCAATGGCGAACACCCACACTGGTTGATGACCTGGCAAAGGGCATTTTGCTTCTTATCCGGCAGCAAAAACAGGGAATCTGGAATATCTCAGGCACGGACCGGTTAACCCCCTATCGAATGGCACTCAAAATAGCGGATGCCTTTGGATATAATAAAGATCTGTTGGAGCCGGTTACCGCTTCAAATTTCAGTCAGCCTGGGAAACGTCCCAGGCTGACTGGTTTTACTATTACCAAAGCAATGAACGAACTGGGATATTCTCCCCGGACTTTTGCGGAAGCCTTGGAGCATTTAAAATGATTCTTTTTCCGGGAGGAAAATTTCCGCCATCATGCACCTTGCGCTTCCCCCGCCACTGGTTTCAATGGATGAAAGGTCAGTATGAATCATGGGGTTGAATGATTCCAATTCCCGGCGCTGGTCATCAGAAAGGGAATCATAAGCGCGGGAACTCATTACCAGGAATTTTTCGCCTTCCCTGTTATTAACTTGCAGCATATTTCCCGCAAATGAATTCATTTGTTCCAGACTAATATCGATTATGGTTTTCCCGCTGGACAGAATTTTTTCAGAAACCATTTTCCGCTCATCCATATTGGTTATGGAAGAGAGACAAATCACCACGAACTTATCTGCCACGCTCATCATAACATTGGTATGATATATTTCCATTCCGTGCTGGTCGTGTGCTGTAAACGTAACGGGATGATAGCCTAATTTGTCACAGAATTCAGTCACCAGTTCCTTGTCTGTTCGGGGAGAAAGGCATGCATAACAAATTTTATTCTCCCGGTCCAACACCATACTGCCCGTTCCTTCCAGAAAATAGCCCGATTCTTCTTCCTTGCTCATATCAATAAGCTGGTGTTGCTCAAATTTTGTCCGGATTGTCTCTAAAACATGCGGTTTTCTTTCAGCCCTCCGGTTAAGAGCAAACATAGGATATAATACTATAGTGCCATCCTCGTGAAAACTCACCCAGTTATTGGGGAAAATAGAATCCGGAGTAAACGGTTCGGGACTGTCTTCAATAACAGTTACATCTATCCCATTTATGCTAAGTTTTTCCACTAAACCATCAAATTCCTGCTTTGCTTTTTCTTGTGTCTGAGGATCATCGTTTGCTATCTGAAATGCATTATTCACCGCTGTTTCCATATTGAAACGGAAGTTTACCGGTCTGATCATCATAATGTGTGAAGTAGTCTGCATCTTCATTTTTTTTCTAAATGGTTTATTTATCTTCCAGAGGATCTCGCAAAAGAGGCATGCTCATGCAATGAAATCCACCTCTTGCGCGGGATAATTCCGCGGAAGGCATGATAATGAGACAATCGCGTAATTTTTCAACCGATGTTGTTCCATTTTCCAGTTGATCCAACAGATCACAAGCCTGAATTACTGAAAACCCCGCTGCCTCAAATGCGTCTGCTGTTTTGTCGTTTCGGTCATAACCTAATACCACCCCTTCTTTCAATGCAAGTACATTGCAGGAATCCGTCCATTGCTCCCGGGCATCAAACGGGAACTCGTTATTGCCACTGTAAATAAATTTTACTTTTTCATCACAACCAAGATCGTTCCGGCTGATATCAGTAAGCAGATCTTCCAGGTTATCAAAATATACCGGGTTTTCAATATCTTTTTTCCTGAACTGGATGACCTTGATCTTATTTTCTTCCTTTTTCCCTTCCAGGATTCTTTGAACAATATCAGCGTCTTCTTTTTTAATTGCTTTTTTAGAGAAATGTCCCAACATGACCCATACATTCCTTTTTACCTGTGTAAAAACAGTGTCGATATGCATGTAATCCCTTTTTTTAGGGATCTTCACAATAGAAACTTTTTTAACCACTCCCCGGTCAAACAAAGCATGTACAGCCTGGTGGGCAGCTTCCATGCTGGTGCGTTCACTGACGCCGATCAGCACATGGTCTTTACTTACCACCATTACATCCCCTCCTTCAAGGGTTACCTTTTTGTCATCACCTTCTTTTGGAAGCAGGAAATACTGGTAGGTATTGGGTAATTCAATGATGTTATTCCTTAATTCTGCAAAAAGTGGATGATTAAAAAAAATGTACCGTACCAGGAGAGCTTCCCTTGTCCTGGCTTTCTTGGCGGGCTTGTTCAACAGAATATAATTGTTGATAGTGATACCGATATCCCGCGTAAAAATGAAATTGGGAATGGGAGGAAATAACATGGTCTTATCTGAGACGGTGCCACTGATGAATATCTTTGCCAGATCGGTTGGGGAGTAGTTCTGGAGCTCTTGCTGGGTATCGTAAGAGCAGCCTTCAATAGCACAAACGGAAGCTACCAGGGTAATGCGGATTTCGCGGTCTTCCAGTATTTCTTCCAACAGCCATTGCAGCTCAATTACTTTATCAGACCGGTAAAAATCGCGATGCCCGGGTTTATAAAAGTTACGGTTAGCTTCCTGGGAATCTATTTCCCGGAGCCGGCCCTTGATCTTGTCCGGGTCCAGGAAATAGAGTAATATTTTTGTATAATAATCGTATTCCTTTCGCCGTATGGTGTCCAGGTGTACGATGTCTTCAAAAAGCCAGTCTTGTGCTTTGGAAGGCACAACTTTCCCCAGGCCACTATCTGGGCTATGAACTAATAATCTTCGGAGTGTACCAATTTCACTGGTAACATTGGCAAATGCAAAATCTTTGGGCATATAGGAATGGTTATTGACTAAATGGGAAATTTAGTTACAGCAGATAAATGGATACACAGTATCAGTAGGGCTGGTAGTAGTTAGCCGGTAAAGCCTTGGAGGCGAAAGATGATATTGCAATCGTGCTGTACATACTATATGTCAAAGCTATGAATTTATTCCCGGATTGCCACAACGGGGATATGAGTATGGTATAATAATCTCCTGGTTTGACTGGGATTAAATAAGGCTGAGAAAAAACCATGTTTTCGGGGCACCGTAATAATGAGATCTATATTTTTATCTGCAGAGAATGTATTGATGGAATCTACAAAATCGCCTATACGAATAAAATAAAATTCGGGATTAAAGCCATCCAGCATTTCAACCAGGTCAGCCCGCTCTTTTTTATATTCCTCGGTGAGTTCAACATAATGGTCTACATCAATGTTAACAACATGCAGGTTGGCATCAAAGAAGGAAAGCACATTACGTAGCTGGTGCAGGGGAGTACTGGTGCGTGCCGATTTCATGTCGGTGGCGAACAGGATATTCCGAACTGATTTATAATGAGCACTGGGAGGTACGATCAATACAGGGCATACTGCCTCCAGCGCCATGTTCAATGAATTGCTGCCCATCAAGATTTGCTGGAGCCTTGTGGCACCAGTCAATCCCATAATGATCATATCTACTCCATTATGCCGCACATAACGAACCAGGTTTTCGGTCAGTGAGTCACCTTCTTCCGCCACAACGGATATTCGCAGCCCTTCGGGAAGTTCATGTACCATGTTACCCAGGGCCATTTCCACCACCTGTTTACGGGCTTCCAGGTTGTTTTCCATAGGAGTACCATCTGATCCAGCCGCTACAGGACTGAAAACATGGTAAAAAATAAGGGTGGAACCTTTAAGGTCTCGGGCCATTTCTGCAGCATAACGCGCCGCATTGCGGGAAGTTTCCGAAAAATCAACAGGAACAAGCAGTTTCTTCATGGTTATAGTTTTCTAGGTTGAAATTTACAAAATGATTCTTCATCCACCGCATGTATTACCTTTGCGGCCGTCATGAAATATCATACCGAAATAGAACGCCGCCGTAGTTTTGCTATTATTTCCCACCCGGATGCCGGTAAAACCACCCTTACAGAGAAACTTCTCCTGTTTGGAGGTGCCATTCAAACCGCAGGTGCCGTAAAAAGTAACAAAATCAAGAAACACGCCACCTCCGACTTTATGGAAATTGAACGGCAGCGGGGTATCTCTGTTGCCACATCGGTAATGACCTTCGAATATAAGGGTATCCTGATTAACCTGCTCGATACTCCGGGTCACAAAGATTTTGCTGAAGATACCTACCGGACCCTCACTGCTGTAGACAGCGTTATCCTGGTAATTGACAGCGTAAATGGGGTAGAAGACCAGACCCGCCGGCTCATGGAAGTCTGCCGCATGCGCGATACCCCGGTGATTGTATTCATAAATAAAATGGACCGTGATGGTAAAAATCGTTTTGACCTGATCGAAGAAATTGAGAAAGAATTGTCCATTTCCCTGCATCCGCTGACCTGGCCCATCAATAGCGGCAAAGATTTCAAGGGAGTGTATAATTTGCATGATAAGAATCTGAGGCTGTTTACTGCCAGCACTAAAGGGGAGGATGATATGTTGCAACTGGAAGACTTGTCTGACCCCGTACTGGATGAAAAGTTGGGTGAACGGGATGCATCAATCCTACGCGAAGATGTGGAACTGGTAGATGGTGTTCATGGTGAGTTGAATGTTAAGGAGTATCTGGCTGGAAAAGTAGCACCAGTGTTTTTTGGCAGCGCAGTCAATAATTTCGGGGTTAAAGAGATGCTCGATACATTTATCCGCATTGCCCCTACGCCAAGAAGCCGTGAAACTACCAAGCGGGTTGTTAACGTGGAAGAAGACAAATTCAGTGGCTTTATATTTAAAATACATGCTAACCTGGATCCTAAACATCGTGACCGGATCGCCTTCCTGCGTGTTTGCTCAGGAAAATTTGAACGGAATAAATATTTTCATCACGTAAGATTGGATAAGGATGTGCGATTCAGCAATCCCTATAGTTTTCTTGCCCGCAGTAAGGATGTTATTGAAGAAGCTTATCCGGGAGATGTGGTAGGCCTCTTCGACACGGGTAATTTTAAAATAGGAGATACCCTGACCGAAGGGGAGGACTTTTTCTTTACTGGAATACCCTCATTTTCCCCGGAAATTTTCAAGGAAGTGGTCAATAAGGACCCCATGAAGACCAAACAACTGGAGAAGGGATTGTTACAATTGACTGATGAAGGCGTGGCGCAATTGTTTACCCAGTTTGGTGGAAACAAGAAGATCATTGGTTGTGTGGGCGAGCTGCAATTTGAAGTTATTCAATACCGTTTGCTTCAGGAATATGGTGCCTCGGTGGAATTCCGTGCCCAACCCTTCTATAAAGCGTGTTGGATCACGAGTTCCGACCCCAAAAAATTACAGGACTTTATCCGCTTCAAATCATCCAATATTGCAGAAGATAAAGATGGACACCTGGTATACCTGGCACAAAGTGAATGGTTCCTGAATACAGAGCGTACCAATAACCCGGATATCGAATTCCATTTTACTTCCGAGATTCATAAAGATATCGTATGATGATTTTTGAAACCTCCCGGCTTAGGGTTCGTTTATACGAAACCACTGACCTGGATGTTTTTTTTAGTCTGAACGGATCACCGGCTGTGATGCGCTATATTCGGGACCCTTATTTCAGCCGCGAAGAGGCAAAAAAAGGTTTAGAGGATATATTGAACAATTATGCTTTACAACCTGGATTGGGAAAATGGGCCGTGGTCCATCGTGAGGATCCTGCTGTTTTTATGGGAACATTTGCCATTTTTCCTATACAGGATGATGTCCGCATCCAATTGGGATATTCTTTGCTTAACGAATACTGGGGACATGGATATGCCACTGAGCTAGTGATGGAAGGCCTTCTGTATGCAAGGGATATACTAAACCTCCAAACAGTTTATGCCATTATTGATCCTGAAAATCACGCTTCTCGACATGTGCTTGAGAAAGCAGGTTTTCATACATCGGGAACAGTTATTCGCAGTGGCATGACTGATGGTCTCCTGTTTGAACACCCCCTTTAAAAAGTTGCGTGGGTGCCCGTATAATTATGGGGACTGATTCTTTTCAATTCCTTTTTGACAGTTGCACTAACTTTTAACTTGTCTATGAAGTTGTGGATGGCTTTCTTGTCAATGGCAGTATTCCCCCGCGTGAGATCCTTCAAGGCTTCATATGGTTTGGGGTAGTTCTCCCGGCGTAGTACTGTCTGAATTGCTTCTGCCACCACCGCCCAATTGGCATCTAGATCCTCGTGTATCTTTTTTTCATTCAAGACCAATTTGCCTAATCCTTTTTCAATGGAACGGATGGCCAGAATAATGTGTGAAAATGGAACCCCGATATTGCGTAGTACAGTTGAATCGGTCAGATC
>CBFGLD010000110.1:0-9086 GCA_965649495.1 uncultured Flavihumibacter sp.
CCTCCTGGCAGGCCTCCGATTCGATCATGATAGTCGCCACGGCGGCATTTGGACCCCCCGGCTTGCCTGGAAATGGCAGCTTTCCGGATATGACCACCTCCGGCTCAATGCCGGTTCGGGATTCCGGGTGGTGAACCTCTTTACCGAAGAACATGCAGCGCTTACGGGTGCCCGTGAAGTGATCATAGAGGGCGACCTGCAGCCGGAACAAAGCTATAATGCCAATCTTAACTACACCCGTAAGCTGGTATTCAACCGGGGCTGGGTCAACCTGGAAGCGGCCGCCTGGTATACCTGGTTCCGCAACCGCATCCTGCCGGACTATACCACCAATACAGACGCCATCATATATCGTAACCTGGACGGTTATGCCGAATCAAAGGGCTTTAGCCTGAATATGGAATCATCCCTGGGAAGCCGCCTGCGGTTAACGGCGGGACTGACCCTCCAGGAGGTTTCGGTAACCGAAAAACTGGCCGATGGCAGCAAAACTACCCAACGACAACTTCTCACTGAACCCTGGTCGGGAACCTGGACACTCACCTATATTTTGGGTAAGTCGGGATGGTCGGCCGATTATACCGGAAGCATATATGGCCCCATGGACCTGCCGCTGCTGTCGGCGCTGGACCCGCGGAAACCCATAAGTCCGGTCTGGAGTTTACAGCATATCCAGGTGACCCGCAAACTGTCCAATGGCATTGAGTTTTTTGGAGGCGTAAAAAACCTGCTGGATTTTACGCCGGCAAAAAACAATCCCTTTATCATCGCGCGAGCGAATGATCCCTTTGATAAAACGGTAGAGCGGAATGCCGATGGTCATATTGTGCCATCCGCTGGTAACCCGTATGGACTGAGTTTTGATCCCAACTATGTCTATGCACCCAATCAGGGACGCAAGTTTTTCCTGGGGTTGCGTTATACGCACCAGTAGTTTGATCAAAATCACCGTAAGCTTTCGATATCCTTGTTATCTTTACAGGGTGAACCGGCGTATCACCATATTTTTTATAATCTTATTCACCCTGGCACAGACCGAACTGCACCAGTTGCTGAAGCTGCCGGTATTAGTAGAGCATTTTCGGGAGCACCGCCAGCTGGACCCCTCGGTCAGTTTCTTCTCTTACTTAAAAGAGCACTACCACGAACACACCGTGATCGATAACGATTACCAGCGGGATATGCAATTGCCTTTTAAGACTGCCGATTGCCTTACCGCCCTCAGTTTTTTATTTGAAGCACCCCCCTCCTTTGAAGTGGAGCGCGTGATGTGCGTCATCCGGAAAGAATACAATATCCACCCGGAATACTTCCCTGTCAGGCAGTCACTCGACAATATCTTCCAGCCTCCACGTTTTACATGATCTGCCGGATATTTATTTTGATCATGTAACCATAAAATATGTTGAATACTATAATTCGCTTTTCCATCAGGAACAAGCTGATCATCGGGCTATTCCTGGTGGGGTTGATTGGATGGGGCACGTATGCTATTACCAAACTCCCCATCGATGCCCTACCCGACATCACCAGCAACCAGGTGCAGGTGATCACTGTATCGCCCACGCTGGCTGCCCCGGAAGTGGAGCGGTTGATAACCTTTACTGTAGAACAATCCACGGCCAACATTCCTGGTATCAAAGAATTGCGTTCCATTTCCCGGTTTGGGTTGAGCGTGGTGACCATTGTCTTTGACGACAATACGGATATATACTGGGCCCGGCAACAGGTTGCCGAGCGGTTGGTGACCATAAAGGAGCAGATACCTCAGGGCACAGGTATTCCCGAGATGGCGCCTTCCACTACGGGCCTCGGTGAAGTGTACCAATATGTGGTGAAACCCAAAAAAGGCTACGAAAGCAAGTACGACCTCACCGAATTACGATCCATCCAGGATTGGATCATCCGCCGGCAATTGCTGGGAACAAAAGGTGTTGCCGATGTGAGCAGTTTTGGCGGCAAACTGAAGCAATACGAAGTGGCTGTGATGCCCGATAAGCTGAAAAGCATGAACACCACGGTGGCCGAAGTTTTCCAGGCGCTGGAGCAGAACAACCAGAACTCCGGGGGATCCTATATTGAAAAGAACAGCCTCGCGTTGTTCATCCGGACCGAGGGGCTGGCCGGCTCGCTGGACGACATCCGGTCCATAGTTATTAAACACACAACGGGGGGTATACCGGTCTACCTGCGTGATGTGGCCGATGTTCGCATAGGCCATGCCGTCAGGTATGGCGCAATGGTCTACCGTGATGAGGGTGAAGTGGCGGGAGCCGTGGTGCTGATGCTGAAAGGTGCCAACGCCTCCCAGGTAGTGAAAGATGTGAAAAAGAAAATGGAGGGCATACGCGCATCCTTACCCGAAGGGGTAGAGGTGGAAACCTTTTATGACCGCACCAAAATGGTGACCAATGCCATCGGTACCGTTAAGAAAAACCTGCTGGAAGGGGCGCTCATCGTAGTGTTTGTGCTGGTACTGTTTTTGGGAAACCTGCGGGCGGGGCTCATTGTGGCCTCCGTAATTCCGCTGGCCATGCTTTTTGCAATCATCATGATGAACCTCTTTGGGGTGTCGGGTAACCTCATGAGCCTGGGAGCGCTGGACTTTGGCCTGATCGTAGACGGCGCCGTGATCATTGTGGAAGCGGTGATGCACCGGCTGTACCATACCCGCAGCTTTAGTCATGTAAAGAGCATCAGCCGCGCCGAAATGGATAAGGAAGTGGGTACTGCCGCCGGTAAAATGATGAACGCGGCGGTATTTGGACAGATCATCATTTTGATTGTTTACCTGCCCATCCTCTCGCTCGTGGGCATTGAAGGAAAGATGTTCAAACCCATGGCGCAAACCGTGGCCTTTGCCCTCATCGGGGCATTCATCCTGTCACTGACGTACGTGCCCATGATCACCTCGCTGGTGTTGAGCAAAAAGCTGAAGCATGCCCCCAATCTTTCGGACCGGATGATGGCCTGGCTGCAGTCGCTCTACGGACCAACATTGCGGAAGGCCCTGGCATTTCCCAAATTGGTGGCCGGTGTGGCAGTCGCCCTGTTCCTGATTGCTCTTTTCTTTATGACTCGTATGGGGGGCGAATTCATTCCCGAACTGGAGGAAGGTGATTTTGCCGTGGATACCCGCGTACTGGTAGGGAGCTCCCTGTCCACTTCTGTGGCCGTATCACAGCAGGGTGCCGGATTGCTGTTGAAACAATACCCGGAAATTGAAAAGATCGTTACCAGGATCGGGGCCGGTGAGATTCCCACCGATCCCATGCCCATTGAGATGGGCGATATGATCATCTTATTGAAGGATAAGGAGGAATGGACCAGTGCCAAAACCTTTGATGAGCTGGCCAATAAGATGAGTGCCACCTTGTCGCAGGTACCCGGACTAACGGCTGGTTTCCAGTTCCCGGTGCAGATGCGCTTCAATGAGCTGATCTCCGGCGCCCGGCAGGATGTGGTATGTAAAATCTTTGGGGAGAACCTGGACAGCCTGGCCGTGTATGCACAGAAACTGGGCAGGATCATACAGGGGGTGGATGGCGCAACCGACATTTTTGTGGAAACCGTTACCGGCCTGCCGCAAGTGGTCATCCGCTATGACCGTGCTGCCATGAGCCGCTACCAGCTTAACATTAATGAAGTGAACCGGCTCATAAGGGCCGCTTTTGCCGGGGAAAGCGCCGGGTTGGTATTCGAGAATGAAAGACGGTATGACCTGGTGGTGCGGTTGAATGCCCAGGGCAGGCAGCAGGTGAACGACATCCGGGAATTACTCATTCCATCACCCATGGGGATGCAGATCCCGTTACAACAGGTGGCCTCCATAGAAGTGAAGAATGGCCCCAACCAGATCCAGCGCGAAGATGCCAAAAGGAGGATCATCGTTGGTTTTAATGTTAGGGGTAGAGACGTACAGAGCCTGGTGCAGGAGCTCCAGGATAAAGCAGGGACCCGGTTGGGACTGCCGGCAGGGTATTACATTCACTTCGGCGGACAATTCCAAAACCTGCAGGAAGCGAAACAGCGCTTATCCATTGCCGTTCCAGTGGCCCTGTTGCTTATTTTCCTGATGTTGTATTTTTCCTTTGGATCCATGCGCCATGGCCTGTTGATATTTTCAGCCATCCCCTTATCCGCAATAGGAGGGGTGCTGGCACTTATGGTGCGGGATATGCCTTTCAGCATTTCGGCGGGGGTTGGTTTTATCGCCCTGTTCGGCGTTGCAGTATTGAACGGGATCGTGTTACTGGCGGAATTCAATCGCCTGAAAACCTCAGGAATCACTGATATTAAACAATTGGTTATGGAAGGAACAGCCATCCGGTTACGTCCGGTATTAATGACGGCGGCAGTAGCTTCACTCGGATTTCTTCCCATGGCGCTTAGCCACGGTCCGGGTGCCGAGGTCCAAAGACCCCTGGCCACGGTAGTGATCGGTGGACTGTTAACAGCAACCTTCCTGACTTTGCTGGTGCTGCCCGTATTATATGTTTGGGTGGAGAAGATCCCGCGGCGAAAGAAAAAAGGCGGCGCCGTTGCAATTCTGGTTCCCCTGTTGCTACTGGCCTCATATAACGGTCATGCGCAACTGCCACTGCAGGAAAGGATCAGCCTCGATTCCCTGCTGGTGATGGCAGACAGGCAAAACCTGCAATTACAGTCTTCCCGCAAGCGCGCCGAATACTGGAAATTGCTGCAGTCGGGAACAGTGGAACCGGGCAAAACGCAGTTGTCACTGGAATACGGCAATGTAAACAGCCTGAATACCGATAGCAAAATTATGGTGGGACAGGGCTTCTCACTTCCTGTGGTGTACCGGAGCCAACGGCAGTTATATGCCAGCCGGCAATTGGGAGAGGAGGCACTGGTAAAAGTGCAACAGCTGGAGATCCACCGGCAGGTAAAGCTTCTCTATTATCGCCTGCTGGATATGGATGCCAGGGAAAACCTGCTACGGGAACTGGACAGCGTATACAGTCGTTTCCAATCTGCCGCCGCCCTCCGGCTGGAGGTGGGGGAAACCAACCAGCTGGAGAAAACTGCCGCCGATGCACAAATGGAACAGCTCCGGCTCCAGGGCAAACAACTGGCGGCAGACCGGTTGAGCACGCAGGAAGAATTGGCCGCCCTGCTGCATTCGGAAGCCTATTACCGCCCTGATACGCTGACACCGGTACAGCGCCCCATCGCGGTTCCGGACAATGTAGGTGGCAATCCCCTGCTTTTATGGCAACAACAGCAGGTTAACATCGCCAGGGCGGAAGGTGCAGTGGAAAAAGCGGCCCTGACCCCCGACTTTTCGATTGCTTATTTCAACCAATCTTTTGTGGGGTACCAGTCGAAGGACGGCCTTAGCCAGGAATATTTTGGTTCCGGCAGGCGCTTTCATGCTGTGGGTGCTACGGTTGGCATTCCCATTTTTAGGAAAGCTACCCGCACCCGCATCAAAGCGGCGGACATCAATGTATCGGCAGCCCGGTTGCAACTGGACGCAACCTCCCTTTCCCTGCAATACCGCCGCAAACAGCTGCTGGCCGACCAGCAACGTTACCTCCTGCAGGCGGAACACTATAACACGATCGGGAAACTCCAGGCCAACGCGCTGGAGGAGCAGGCCAGGCTGGCATTTACCAATGGTGAGATCGATTACCTGCAATGGACCCAGCTGATGAACCAGTCGGTAAATATCCGCTTCAACTACCTGGAAGCTTTACGATCACTGAACCAGAATACGATTGAACTTGAATTCATTAATGGAAAATGAAAAACATGCGAATACAAATGATTTTATTATATGCGGTTTGGATACTGGTGGCCTGTAATACCCCGGAACAACCCGCAGCGGTCAACACCAAGGAAGTGGAGATCACCGAAGTGGTACTGACCAGCGAGCAGGTTACCAATGCAGGCATTGAAACCGGCAAACCGGTATTGTCAGATGTGAGTAATACCCTTAAAGTGAACGGCGTGGTAGATGTGCCCCCGCAGAATATTGTTTCGGTCAGTTTTCCCATGGGAGGTTATCTCAAATCCACCAAACTGCTGCCCGGCATGCACGTGAACAGGGGCGAAGTGATCGGCATCATCGAAGACCAGGCCCTCGTGCAACTGCAGCAGGATTACCTGGTAACGCGCTCCCGCTTGAACTTCCTGGAAAAAGAATACGAGCGCCAGCGCTTGTTGCAGGAAAAAAAGATCAACGCAGAAAAACAACTGCAGCAGGTAAGCGCCGATTACCAGTCGGCCCAGTTCACCCTCAAAGGCTATGCTGAAAAGTTACGCCTCATCGGGATTAATCCGGCTTCTCTCTCCGAAGGAAACCTATCCCGTTCCGTAGCCATCCGGTCCCCGATCAACGGCTATGTTTCCAGGGTTAATGTGAATATCGGCAAATACATCAACCCTACCGATGTCCTTTTTGAATTGATCAACCCTTCTGATATGCACGCAGCTCTCACGGTCTTTGAAAAAGACATCAGCAAGGTGCGGGTGGGACAAAAAGTACAACTGCAATTTGTGGACGATCCGGAAAAACTGTATTCCGGCGATGTACTCATCTTTACCAGGAATGTGGATGAGAACAGGAGCGGCATTGTGCACTGTCACTTTGATAATATGCCGGCCAATCTCATGCCAGGCATGTTCCTGAATGCAACCATCTACCTGGATAAGGAACAGGCACTGACCGTTCCGGAAGAAGCGGTGGTTCGTTACGATGGACGCATGTATGTGTTTGAATCCCTGGGCGCGCAGAAATTCCGCATGCTGGAAGTGGAGGTGGACTCCACCGCTCCTGCCGACAGGCTCACTATCCGCAACAACCAGGCGGACCTGGGCAATAAGACCCTGGTCACCCGCAACGCTTACGCGGTATTGGGACGCATGAAGAATGCGGCAGAGGAAGAATGATCAGCGATACGCATCCCGGGGCGGGGCCCAGGCGTCTACCACCTTGCAGTCTGTCAGCGCCAGAGCACTATGCGGAACATTGGAGGGGATCACCTGTAAGTTGCCGGCTTTGAATACGGTGGTCACTTCCCCGATCGTCATCTGTAACTCGCCCTCCAGTATATAAGTGATCTGTTCATTTTCATGGTAGTGTTCCGGGAGAACACTACCTTTTTTTATGTCCCATACCGCAAGCGTACTTTTTTCGCCGTGTAAAAATTTCCCGAATAGTCCGGGTACTATTTCCTTGGTTACGATGTCGTCCAGGTGTAACATAATGGTTCTGGTTATCAGTGTTCAAAAAAACAAACGCTTCCGCCTACCCACTCCTTGTCCTTATTATACCGCACGCCGATCATTTTGCCCTTGCTGAGTCGGGCCAGGTTAATGGCTGCGCGGGGTCTGTCCCAGCCATCCTTCCAGAAGTACATCACCCGGATCTCCGCTTTTGCCGGAACATCGGGGGTGGGGATCACATCCGCATAGCGTACCTTTTTCTGGAGGATCCAATTGCCCGGGTCCTGGATATTCTCAATGTCTTTAAGGCTAACGTCAATGATCACCCCCTGTCCGGCGAAAGAGAATAGCGGTTTCAGCACATAGTTCTCCAGGTCCGCAGGAACCTGTTTGAGTTCGTCCAGGAAAAAGGTGGCCGGAACATAGGGATGCCGGATGAAGGGCATGGTGAACTTACTGATGCGGTAGAACCAGTTGGGATGTGGAACCCACTCCACTTCCAGGTCCTGCGTAATGTCCACAAACTGACCCAGGTTGTCCTGTTGAGCCTTAAGGTCGTCGAAGATCACCCGGTTATATATGCGCCGGATCCGCGTCTTTTCTCCCTGCCGCAAATAATAAAGCTGCCTGCCTTCCTGAATGAGTTCGGTTATGCAAACGGGTTGTATCCCTGTATAGGTTTGCGTACAATAAAAATCTATCCTGGTCTTTTGTTCTTCCGGCTTTATTTCCAGCAGGATGACCTCTTCTTTTTTATAGGGGCCCAGGATGATATCCTGGAGGTCCTGCAGGTAGCTGTCACGGTTATAGGAGCCCAGGTACTGGTGGTAATTTTCCGGCACGGGAAAATGTTTGCGCAGCACTTCCGGGTAAAATACCTGGAAGCCGAAGAGGGTAGGGAAGCCTTGCATTTCGATCAGTTGGGGCTCCAACTCGTTTTCGTTGTTGACGCATACCCCGAAATCGAATGCGATCATATGTGCATGACCGTTTTCATTTGGGACCCTTTCCCCCGGGGGAATACTTCTTTCCGTCATCTCCTTAAAGTCCGGGTCCACGATAACATCCACGATGCTTTCACAGGCCTCTAACAGTTTTTGGCCAAATGCCTTATCAACAAACACCGGGGTTTCAGCCACCCTGAATTCTATGGCTCCGGGGTAATGGCTGTGCAGGTCGGCCAGGAATTTCTCATACTTATCTGTGGTGAATGACCGGTTAAAGTCTGCTCTGAGCAGTGGCACCATGGGCAATATGCTTTCCTTGAAAGATAAGAAAATAGGATCAATCGGTTCCCTGTTTATGTCAGGACCGCTTCCGGTTGCCCGATCGCATGAGAAAGGAAATTGGGCAGCACCTTCGCATAGGTCCAGAGGATCTTATCCGGGTCGTCCAAATGCGTTATCATGCTTTTCCATTTCTCTTCGCCGTGACTGGCAATAACAGTTGCTTTTTTATCTTCCCGCTGCAGGTACATGCTCATACCGATAGCGTCTGCCTCAGGATGGAACTGTGTTCCCACCATGTACTGGTTGAAACGTATTGCCATCATAGCCCGCTCAAAAGGCACGTGCGGGCGCTCTTTTTCGATGGCCAGGATGGTTGCCCCCATTTTCCGGATCACCTTCAAATTGGGCTCTACTACCTGGTAGTCGCGGCTGTCAACGGCATAGAATGGATCGCGCAGGTTGCTGAAAATGGGTTCCTCCTGCGCTCCTTCCAGCATGTGTACGGGGAATACGCCAAAGGCGGTTGACCTTCGCCGGGTCACCTTGCCGATCTGGTAATGCCTGCAGGCTAGCTGGTAAGAATGGCAAATGAAAAATACATGCTTTTTGTGGGAATGACCGGCCTCGTTATTATAGTCCTCTACAGACTGCAGCCACTTGAAATAC
>CBFGLD010000111.1:0-9066 GCA_965649495.1 uncultured Flavihumibacter sp.
GGTGCCGGGTCCACAGTGTACGGACCAGGGCGGTGAGATCACGGCTTCGTGGTTATGAACCACCAGGTGCCTGGTTTCCGTTGGCTCGCCCATAAGATGCAGGACCCCCTGTTCGGGTGCAATGTCGAAATAAAAATAAGCTTCCATCCTGCGGGTATGGGTATGCGCGGGCATGGTATTCCAGACATTGCCCTCTGCCAGTACGGTGAGGCCCATCACCAGCTGGCAACTGCTGATGCCCGCATCGTGAATGTATTTATAGATGGTACGCTGGTTGGCAGTGGTGGGCGATCCCATTTCCGATGGGGAAGCTTCTTCTTTTTTCATGAGGCAGGCGGGATATACCTGGTGGGCAGGGGCCGACAGCAGGTAATAGATGGCCGGGGCTCCGGCATCTGCCGACCGGAAAGTCACCTCCCGGGTTCCTTTTCCCAGGTAAAGGCAGTCCAGTTTTTCCAGCGCATACTCCTGACCGTCTGCTTCCACCGATCCGGGGCCACCCACATTGATGATGCCCATTTCGCGGCGCTGCAGGAAATAATCGGCCCGCAGTTCGGGGTCATTGCCCAGGTGGAGCCACTGGTTTACCGGCATCGCGCCGCCAATGATCACCCGGTCGTAGTGTGAGTAAACGAAGTTCACCCGGTCGGCAACCATCAGTTGCTGCACCAGGAAATGTTGGCGCAGCGCGGCTGTATTCATCGCCGCGGTTTCATTCGGACTCTGTTGAAATCGTATTTCCATGCCAGTTACTTTTTCAGGTTATCGTGCCATCCATCCGCCGTCAACGTTCAGAATGGTTCCGTGAATATAATCTGCTGCCGAAGAACAAAGAAATACCACTGGTCCGCGCAGGTCGCCCGGCGTGCCCCAGCGGGCAGCGGGTATCCGATCCAGGATTGCCCTGTTCCGGTTGGCATCGGCCCGGAGCGCTTCGGTATTGTTGGTAGCGATATACCCCGGGGCAATTCCGTTGACGTTAACTCCCCTTGCCGCCCATTCATTGGCAAAGGCGCGTACCAATCCCGCCACGGCCGATTTACTGGCGGTATACCCGGGTACATTGATACCGCCCTGGTAAGAAAGCATGGAACAGGTGAAGACCATCTTACCGCTGCCCCTGGCCACCATCTCCCTGCCGAATTCACGCGCCAGGATGAACTGGGCGTTCAGGTTGGTATCCACCACTTTGTCCCAATAGTCATCCGGATGTTCGGCTGCTGGTTTCCGTAAGATGGTACCGGCATTATTGACCAGGATGTCCACGCGCGGATTTTCCGCTTTTACGTTCCGGATGCAGTCATACAATTCCGTTCGGTTGCTGATATCGCAGGAATATTTCCGGAAGGTGGCGCCGGTTGCGGTGACCTGCTGCTCCACTTCACTGTCTTCCAGGTTGCGCGCTATCCCAATGATATCCGCTCCGGCCCCGGCCAGCGCGATGGCCATATCTTTTCCCAGTCCTGTGCTGCAACCGGTAACCAGCGCTGTTTTCCCCCGGAGGCTGAATGAAATTTGATGCTCCATGGCCCGAAACTAGGCAGAGAAGGGATTGGATGGGCAGGGGACAGCATTTTTATCTGTGCAAACGTGTGCAGGTGGCATCCGTTGATTTTTTTATAAATTGAACACCCTATCATGAAGATCCAGAACATAACCATCAAAGATATTGCGAAGGCATTGGACCTCTCCTACTCCACGGTATCACGGGCCCTGAAAGGGAGTTATATGATCAGTGAGCCGGTGCGGCAGCGGGTGATGGACTATGCGCGGGAACACCATTACCGTCCCAACCTGCTGGCCCAGAGCCTGAAGAACAAAAACAGCCGGTGCATCGGGGTGGTGCTTTGTAATATCCCCAACAGTTTTTTTTCGGAAGTGATCAGTGGCATTGAATCGGTGGCATCTGCCAGGAACTACCTGGTCATCATCACGCAGAGTTACGAATCCTATGAACGCGAGAAGGAATCGCTGGAAAACCTGACCTGGCGCTCGATCGACGGGCTGTTGATATCACTGAGTACGGAAACCACCGATACGGGTCATATCACTGCCCTGCAGGAAAAAGGATTGCCGGTTGTTTTCTTTGACCGGGTATCGGATTCGGTTAAGACGCACATGGTAAAAGCAGATAACGAGCAGGGGGCATTCCTGCTCACCCAACACCTGGCCCACCAGGGATATAAGCGGATCGCACACATTACCAGTCCGGCCCATATGACCATAACGCAGGAGCGGATCAGCGGCTACCGGCGGGCACTGGAAGCAGCCGGCCACCCATTTTACGAGGATGACATCCAGTATTGTAATAATGGCGGGATGGTATTTGAAGAGATCGAAGCGGCGGTGAAGGCTTTGTTGCAGCGGGAGAACCCGCCCGATGCCATCTTCACCGGGTCGGACCGGCTGACCATCGGCAGCTTTTCCATCCTGAAGAAAATGGGGATAGATATCCCGGGGCAGGTAGCGCTGGCGGGGCATTGCAATTTTACGGCGCCGGATCTTTTTCATCCCACGCTGACCACGCTGCGGCAACCGGCCTTCGAGATGGGGCGGAAATCCGCTGAACTGTTGATACGGCTTATTGAAAGCAAGCGGCCGGTGAAGGATTTTGAAACGGTAATCCTCTCCAATGAGTTGCTCATCCGCGATTCCAGCAAAAAACTTTCCTGATGGAATACCCGCTCTACCTGCGCCGGGTAAACTATGCTCCCGGCTTGTTTACTGAGCTCTATATGCCCGACCCTGATGAAGTAAAACAGCGTTATTCCCGGCAAGCTGAACAGCAACCAGAAGCTCCCTTCCCCTACTGGACCCGGCTCTGGCCCGCTTCCCTGGCGCTGGCACAATACATCTCTGAGCATACGCATTGGGTAACCGGTAAAAAGGTGGTAGAGCTGGCGGCGGGCCTCGGCCTGCCCTCCCTGGTAGCGGCACCCTTAGCTACCGAAATACACAGCAGCGACCTGGTGCCGGAGGCGGTGGCCGCTTTGAAAAAAAGCTTTCACCATCATGGATGTACGCATTGCAGGGCCGAAGCGCTTAGCTGGTCAGAAGCGCAGCCCGGAAAGGATCCCTGCACGTTGTTGCTGAGCGATATCAATTATGATACTGCCGTATTTCCTGAATTGCGGAACATGCTGGACCGCTTCCTGGAAAAAGGTGCTACCATCTTATTAAGCAGCCCGCAGCGGCTGATGGCCAAACCCTTTATCGATGGGTTACGGGAACGAATAACCGAACAAGAGGAATACTCCATCCGCCAGGATGGGGTGGAAACGGGAGTAACTGTTTTCGTGATTCACTGATGGCCGCCGGAAGTGCCTCCTGCCCGTTTCATCTGTTGTTGCAGCCTGCCGGCAGCAATCCGTTTCCTGTCTTTCCGGAACCAGGACCATCCCAGCAGGGGCAGTGTTACCAGGAATAACCAATAGAGGGAGGGAGACCCGGTGAAAGCATACCGCAACAAGATCACGTTCAGTAGCAGGAGCACAAAGAATAAGCTACCCCTTACCGGTTCACGGTGGGTACGGACCTTATGGTGGCAGCTATCGTTCGAAAGGCTCATGCAGCCAAAAGATAAGGAAAAAAGCGATCGGGCGCATCAGTACCCGGAATACGGCGTCGCCCGCATCAGGATGATATCGGCTTTGGAAACATTGTGTTCGTATTCCTTCATCGAGATGAGTTTTTTCCATTCAGGTGCTTCGCCAAAAGCTTTCCAGTGAGCGTTCCTGTCGTCCATGCTGTTGAAGCTGGTCATATAAACCAGGTTGGGCATCCGGCCGCCGGCCACCACATCGGCATAAAAGACGGCATTAAAACCCAGTCTGTCAAACAGGGCGATCTCACCTCCTTCATTGAACATATGCACTTTATTGCGATAGCGCTCTTCGGTAGGGCCTTCGTAACTGCGAAGTTCATAGACCCGATCGGCCAAGGGAGCAGTGAGCCGGGGGATTTTCATGGAAGGGGCCAGTTTGAAAGCGCGCATCAACATGTTTTCCATGCGGTCATAGGGAGGATTGGAGTGCGGGGCTTCCTCAAAAGATTTAGCAGCCTGCATGTATACGTTGTCGGATACCAGTTCCGACCGCCAGTTCAGCGCCCGGGACCAGTTGCGAAAAGGGATGACCAGGTAGACCCGTTTCACGGCAGCGGTATCATTGGCAATGGGTTTGAAGACGCCGATGGTGCCGGCTCCCTTGCGGTGAAGGGCGGGCAGCAAGGCCTGTTGCAGGTAGGCATCCAGGGCAGATTCCTGAGCGCTGGTCCGGTAGTGATATACGGTTAGCTGGTATACTTCCGATTTGGGCGTCTGGGCAAAAAGGGCTGGTGCGTATAAGACTACCAGGGCCAGGAGGGAAAGCAATCTTGACATGAGTATATTGTTGCGTTAATTATTTGACAGGCTTTTGCTCCACCGGCCAGTTATCGGTGCGGAAAGGCACCAGGGGCAGCCCGGCCCCGTTGGAAATATTTCCGATGATGGTATTCCCGAATCCGTAGCGAACATAAATGGGGCGCGGCAGCTCTTTGCTGCTCAGGATGAGTTGTCCTTTTTCCAGTTTCACCGTAGCGGGAACCCAGTTTTCGGTTTCGCCCGAAAGAAAAAATCCGGTGGCTTCGGGGCCATTGATACGCAGGCCTTCCGCATCCATGAATTCCAGCACCAGTTTATCGCCCATTTGTTTGACCACCTGCAACTGCGGGTAGCGGTGCACGATAGTATCGCGCCCATAGGTCCTGGCCAGTGCCTGGTCGGCCAGCCTTTCCCCCACCGGTTTCTTGCGGCTGGGATGGATATCATTGACATTATCCACCAGGTCGGTGATCACCACCATCCCGGTTTTGGGATGAACCATCGATTTGGTCTGCTGCTCCTGCAGCAGTGCGCCGATATTGGTTGTGCCGTAATTAAAAGGGGCTATCTGCACATAATAAAAGGGAATCTCCTTCTGGAAGTGACGCCTCCAGGAATCGATCAGGGTGGTGAAGACCCATTTGTAACTGTCGTTGGTATTGGTATTGCTTTCGCCCTGGTACCAGATGGCGCCGGCGATCCGGAAATCGCGCAGCGGGGCGATCATGCCATTAAACGCTTTTCCCGGCGCGGAAGGCCACCAGGCGAAGGTTTCCAGTTTGGCGGCAGCGGCTTTCAGCACGGGTTCGTTCTGCACACTCTCTTCGGGCATCCAGGTTTCAGCGGGGGTGCCGCCCCAGCTGGCATTGATCAGCCCGATGGGAATGTTGAGGTTGTCCTGCAGTTTCTTACCAAAGAAATAGCCCACCGAACTAAAGGATTTGATGGTGCCGGAATCGGCGATGGCCCATCCCGCCTTCAGGTCTTCCTGCGGAAAATCAGCACCGGTGCGGGGTACGTGGAAAAAGCGGATGTTCTTATTGGGTGGCAGGCTGAGGTCGGCGGACAGGTCGGAAGTGCCGTTGTAAAAATTCCACTCCATATTGCTCTGCCCCGAACAGACCCAGACCTCGCCGATCAGCACGTCTTTAAGGGTGATGGTGTTCCTGCTGCGGATGGTGATCTCGTATGGGCCGCCGGCTGCGGGAGTTTTGACCTTCAGTTTCCATTTGGCCAGGTTGGAGGTGATGGCGGAATCGGTGTGCCCCGACCAGGAGCTGGTAACGTACACTTTTTCACCAGGACCTGCCCATCCCCACAAGGCAACGGAATCGTTCTGTTGCAGGACCATGCCGGATGACAGGATGGAGGGCAGCCGGAGCTGCGCCGCCAGCGGGGAAGCTGCCAGCAGCAGCAGTCCGCAGAAAAAAAGCGAAGCAGGATATTTCATACTCCTAAAAGTATAAAAATCCTGCAACGCGTATTGATACTTGTTTACTAAAAACCGGTTATAACTTGCTTACAACCACCTGTTCGATCACCTGCTGGTTGCGGCTTACCTGGTAGATCTCGGTGGTGCTGCCTTTTTTGGAAGCCACGCTCACCTTGATCTTGATGGGCTCGGTGCTGTAGTTGTCGAACTTGAACTTACGGGCGTACTTTTTGTCGGAAGCGATCTCGGTAAAAAGAACATTTCCGTCCATGTCGCGGATCACTACGGTCATTTCTTCCGCGGCATCATTGTTGAAGCTAACTTCCAGAACGGGGCTCTGGTCGGCTGAACCAACATACTTAACTTCAACGGCAACGGTGGCCTTTGATTTTTCTGTGTTGGCCATGGCCGGTGCAGCTGCCAGCAGGAAAAAAGCAGCCAGTGTAATAACAGATAAAATGTTCCTCATGTGTGTGTTTGTGTTCTTCATAATGTACCTTTTAATGTGGTTTACGAATAGTAAAAAAAGCTTGATGGAGGCAATCGGCTGATGGAAGAACAATCGTTGGGAGGAAGCAACCGGGTAGATGACCGGAACAGTTTGAATCACTGTTGACAAGGCAAATGTAGAACGGCAAAAGAGGGAGTGCAAACCAAAATTCGGGAAATGCTGGTATCGCAAACCTGCTAATGAAAACTTAAAATCCTTACCAGTGCTGCATTTCAGCGGCAAAAACCAATGATGCCCAACCGAAAATATTAATTTCATATTAAATACATAGCCGCTTCATGAATACACAGGAAACGAAAAAGAAAATCCGTACGGCCGGTGCCGCCGCCGCCTTATTGTCGGTGGAGATGATCCTGATCATCCTCCTCTTTTTCCTGTCGCTCTACGGGTTCATTTACCTGGTAAGGAGGGTATTTTACCTGGAGAATACGGAGCTGGACCACCGGGTCTTTGCGTACCTCGCCAACCATGTTTCCGAAGCCAACAACGAGCTCATGTTATTCTTTTCCTTTATCGGCAGCCATAATTTCCTGATACCTGCCAACCTGCTGCTGATCTTTTATTTTTTGTTCATCCGCAAGCACAAGTGGTATTCCATCAAAGTGCCGGCCATAGCGCTCAGCAGCCTGGGACTGATGTTTTTCCTCAAAGGATATTTTGGTCGCCCGCGCCCCCTGCCTCCCTTGCTGGAAGAAGCGGCGGGACTCAGTTTCCCCAGCGGGCATGCACTCAATGCGGTCACCTTTTACGGGCTGCTCATCTACCTGTTGTGGAAGGTCATCAAAAACCCGGCAATTAAATGGGCGGCGGGTATTTTATTGGTGCTGGTGATACTGGCCATCGGCTTCAGCAGGATCTACCTGCGGGTGCATTATACCACGGATGTGATCGCGGGGCTTTGCGTGGGACTCATCTGGCTGGTGTTATCGCTGTTGTTGCTGAAACGGATCGAGGTCTTCAGCAGCAAGAGCCCGGACCCGGGCGGTGAAGCTTCCGGCGAAAAAAAAGAACACAGGTAAATAGCCTGTATTTACCTGTGTTCAATGGATTGATGAATCAGAAATGTTTACCTCAGTCCGATCAGTTTACCTGAAACCCTTTGTTCGCCCACCCGGAATACGTACACCAGGTTAGCGCGTTGACTGGTGGGAACATAGAATTCTTTCACCACCGGTTTACCAGCTTCAATGAAACCTTCAAAAACTGTTTCCACTTTCTGGCCCATCATATTATACAATTCCAGCACCCCTTTGCCTGTTACCCCGCTTTCCAGTGTAAACCGAATCCGGTCCTGGTAAGGGTTGGGAGCAGCCTGCACCCTGGTACCAGAAGCCAGTTGGATCCTGTACGATTCGGGTTCAGCTGCGGCCATTGTTTCCCTTTTGTTGTCCTGCTGTGGCAGTGCGGCAGACGCCGCTGCTGATCCGCAGGTTTCGGTGGCAGACTGGCAATCTCCGTAACTGGCATAAACGCTGTAGCCATCGCCGCCTGTTAAGCCGGTAAAGATCACAGAGGCATCGCCAAGTTGGTAAGTAATTGACGGGTACACATTACTGTTACCCGGTTGAGAGATATGGTAGGTGGTTCCCGGAACGGGATTGTTCACCTGTACGCTGAAAGTGGTGGCATCACATGCCGGTGGCAGGTAAGTAAGGTCGGGAGCGCCTACCTGTGCACTTACGGTGAGCACAACCAGATCATCATCAGATCCACAGGATGGAACCTGGTTACTGGTAACCGTTAGCTTTAACGTTACCGACCCACCTGCAGCATTTCCACTAAGGGTAACTGTTGGAGTCAGCGTGTTTGCATTCTGGATCTGAACATCCAGGTTGGCGAGGTTTTCCTCCACCGTCCACAGTGGTGTACCGTTGGCTCCTGTTCCCGAAAGGTTGAAGGTATTGCCCAAGGCGCTGTAACACTGAGCTGCAGGGTCTGTTCCGGCTTCCGCAGTGGGGTTGGGATTAACGGTGATGCTCACCTCAGCAGTAGCCGCGGTACATTCCGGGTCAAAGCCACTGGTAACGGTCAGCACCAGGGTAATGGTACCACCTGCCGGAACTCCCGACAGGGTAACATTGGGAGTGAAAGAAGTGGCGTCGTCAAAATTAACCGTAAAGCCTTCCGTATTGGTGCCGTCCTTGACTGCCCAGCCTGCTGTACCGTTACTGCCGCTGCCGCTTATAGCAAAGGTATTGCCCGCCGCTGTATAACACTGGGCGGAAGGTGCCGTACCTGCATCCGCTGTGGGGTTGGGGTTAACGGTGATGCTCACCTCAGCAGTAGCCGCGGTACATACCGGATCAAAGCCACTGGTAACGGTCAGCACCAGGGTAATGGTACCACCTGCCGGAACACCCGACAGAGTAACATTGGGAGTGAAGGAAGTGGCGTCGTCAAAATTAACCGTAAAGCCTTCCGTATTGGTGCCGTCCTTGACTGCCCAGCCTGCCGTACCGTTGCTGCCGCTGCCGCTGATAGCAAAGGTATTGCCTGCATCTGCATAACACTGGGCAGCAGGTGCAGTACCCGCATCGGCTGTGGGGTTGGGGTTAACGGTGATGCTCACCTCAGCAGTAGCCGCAGGGCATACCGGGTCAAAGCCACTGGTAACAGTCAGCACCAGGGTAATGGTACCACCTGCCGGAACACCCGACAGGGTAACATTGGGAGTGAAGGAAGTGGCGTTGTCAAAGCTTACACTGAAGCCTTCCGTATTGGTGCCGTCCTTGACTGCCCAGCCTGCCGTACCGTTGCTGC
>CBFGLD010000112.1:0-8975 GCA_965649495.1 uncultured Flavihumibacter sp.
GCGGTGCCGAATCCCAGATGGAGCAACTCCGGCACCTCAATATCTTTAACGAAGAAAAAGGGCGGGTGTTCTTTAAGGTCACCAATGACCCCCGGGTTACCCGGATCGGGAACTTCCTGCGTAACACCAGCCTGGATGAACTTCCCCAGCTGTTTAACGTGCTGTTGGGTGATATGTCTATCGTGGGTAACCGACCGCTGCCCCTCTATGAAGCGGCTCAGCTGACCACCGATGAATGGGCCAATCGGTTCATGGCACCCGCGGGTATGACCGGACTTTGGCAGATCAGGAAGAATGACCGACATTACATGTCGAACCAGGAGCGTATTGACCTGGATGTGGCATATGCCCGGAAGCAGAATTTCTTTTTCGATCTCTGGATCATTGCCAATACCCCCCCGGCGCTGGTACAAAAGGCCAACGCCTGAGTAAACTGTGCTGACATTTCTTTACATCGCGGGATTTACCCTGTTCATTTACCTGTTTTGCAGCATATCCTACCTGCTGGTGGTTGCTGTTGCTGGTACCCTCTACCGTGAAAACCTTCCTCCTCCGGCTGTTGAGCATGCGCGGATAGCTATCGTAATACCAGTGTTCCGGGACGATGAAGTGGTGGTCAATACCGTAACCGAAGCCCTTGGTCACGATTACCCCGCAGAGCTTTTTGATGTAATCGTTGTTGCCGACAGCCTGCGCCCGGAAACTGTTAACAGCCTGCGCCTCATGGGTGCTACTGTCCTGGAAGTGGCGGCGCGCATGAAAGCCCGCTCCATCCATGCCGCCCTGTCCACCTTGTCGTCCGACCGCTACCAGCTCGTGATGATCCTGGATGCCGACAATATCATGCGACCGGGTTGCCTGCACCTGGTTAACGATTATTTCCAGGCAGGATACAAAGCCCTGCAATGCCATCGCACCGCCAAGAACGAACAAAACCCGGTGGCGCGACTGGATGCCATCAGCGAGGAGATCAATAACCACCTCTTCCGACTGGGCCCCCAGGCACTGGGATTTTCTGCCGCCCCCGCCGGCTCCGGTATGGCCTTTGAAACCGAACTGTTGCAATCCATTTTCAGTTACCCGCCCATCCTCGACAATCCCGGCGAGGACCGCGAGATCGATATGCAATTGCTCAAACGAGGCATTAAGATGCACTTTATCCCCGATGCCTGGGTGCTGGATGAAAAAGTGGCCAGCCAGGATGTTTTCCGCAAGCAACGGGTGCGCTGGCTGGAAGCACAATGGTATCACCTGGGTCGTTTCCTGGAGCCCGATATGAAAGCCATCCCCAGGAACCGGCAATACGTGAACAAGCTGGTCCAAAACCTGCTGCTGCCGCGTTCCTTATATATGGTGGTATTCATGGGCATCATCCTGCTGCTGCTGGTGCGGTATATCTCGGGCAAGGCCTTTATTTACCCCATCCCCGGATGGTGGCTCAGCCTGCTGCTCTTTTTCGCGATGACCCTGTGCATTGCCATGCCCTCCCGCTTTTTTTCCTCCATCACCATCAAGTCGCTCCTGGTATTACCCGCCCTGCTGCTCAATATGCTCAAAGCCCTCTTCAGTGTGCGCCGGGGGAGGAAGGAATTTCTCCATACCCCCAAGACCTATACCAAACCGTTAAATGAAGTGGAATAGGTGGAGGCGCTTATTTTTGCATCAAATCGTTCCGTATCAGTTTTGACGCTTCCATACTAGCCAGTTCCATTGAATACCTGAAAGGCGTAGGCCCTTTACGCGCCGATATCCTCAAAAAAGAACTCGGCATTTTCACTTTCAAAGACCTGCTGGATCATTTTCCGCTGCGGCATATCGATAAAACTTCGGTTAGCCCTATCCGTTCCATACATCCCGGTTCCGATTATGTGCAGGTGGCAGGAACCATTATCAGTATGAATGTGATAGGCGAAAACAGGGCCAAGCGGCTGGTGGCAAAGCTTCGCGACGGTAGTGGGGAAATGGAACTGGTCTGGTTCCAGGGCATTCACTGGATACAGAAAGCGATACAGGTGGGTCAGGCATTCCTGGTTTACGGGAAAGCCGGTTTCTTTAACGGCCTGCCGCAGATCACCCACCCGGAAATGGAAGGCTGGGACCCTGCCCGTGCCGCCGGGAAATCTTTCCTGGAACCCGTTTATCCCAGCACCGAAAAACTCAAGGCAAAGAACCTGGGCGGCAGGCAGCTGGGTAAGCTGACCTATTCCTTGCTGGCGGCACTTAAGGAACAGGACCTGCCGGAAAACCTTCCAGATGCCATCCGCAATAAGCTCGGTTTCCCATCCCGCTTCGAAGCCTACCAGCAACTGCATTTTCCGGTGTCTGAATCGGCGTACGGGAAGGCACGCAACCGGATGATCTTTGAAGAACTGTTTGTGGCGCAGCTCCGGCTGGGACTCATCCGCCTGCAGCGGAACCGCTATTCCAAAGGCGTGGTCTTTGGGCAGGTGGGGGAGCTCTTCAATACCTTTTATAAACAATACCTTCCCTTTGAACTGACGGGGGCGCAGAAACGAGTGATGAAAGAGATCCGTTCCGATATGGCGCAGGGCAGGCAGATGAATCGCTTGCTGCAGGGAGATGTGGGTAGCGGCAAAACCATGGTGGCCCTGCTGGCCATGTTGCTGGCGGCCGATAACGGTTACCAGAGTGCGCTGATGGCACCCACTGAGATCCTGGCCGCTCAGCATTACGAAGGCATCAGCCGCCTGTTGGCAGATATGCCCGTTAAAACGGCACTGCTGACCGGCTCCACTAAAGCGGCTAAACGAAAAAAAATACTGAAGGAGTTGGAAGAAGGCGCTGTTCACATCGTGATCGGCACCCATGCCATCCTGGAAGACAAGGTTGTGTTTCATTCGCTGGCACTGGCCATCATTGATGAGCAGCACCGCTTTGGGGTGGCACAACGGGCACGCTTATGGAAAAAGGCAGTCATCCCGCCCCATATCCTGGTGATGACAGCTACTCCCATACCCCGCACCCTGGCCATGACAGCTTACGGCGACCTGGATTACAGCATCATCGATGAATTGCCGCCGGGCAGGCAACCCATTACTACCGTACACCGTTATGAGCACTCAAGGGCCAGCGTGATGGATTTTATCCGCGCCGAGATCGATAAGGGAAGGCAGGCTTATATCATTTTCCCCCTGATCGAAGAGTCGGAAAAACTGGACCTCGAAAACCTGATGCGGGGCTATGAAAATGTGAAAGCTTTTTTCCCAGAACCCAGGTACTGGATCAACACGGTTCATGGAAAACAGTCGCCCGAGGTCAAGGAAACCAACATGCAACGCTTTGTTCAGAATGACACTCAGATAATGGTGTCCACCACCGTGATAGAGGTTGGAGTGAATGTACCGAATGCTACGGTGATGGTAATTGAGAGCGCGGAGAAATTCGGGCTCTCGCAACTCCACCAGTTACGGGGCAGGGTAGGCCGGGGGGCAGAGAAAAGTTTTTGCATATTATTAACAGGACCCAAAATAACCAATGAAGCCCGTGAGCGGTTGAAGACAATGTGTGCTACCAACGATGGTTTCCTGATAGCGGAGAAGGACCTGGAATTGCGCGGCCCGGGCGACATAGAAGGCACCCGGCAAAGTGGGATGCTGGATTTCCGGTTGGCCGACCTGGTGCGCGATAAGGAATGGCTGGACACCGCCAAAATGCTGGCCCAGGAGATCGTAGAGCAGGATCCTACCCTGGAGGATCCGGCACACCAGGGTTTGCAGCGTTATCTTCGGTCGCAGAAAGGAAAACTGGCCTGGAGTAAGATCTCGTAAATAAGAAATATTTGATGTAAATTCAATAGACCTTGATTAAGTACTTCCATATTCTTTTAATGGCCGCCCTATGTAGCATCACGGCCTCTGCCCAAAAGAACACGAACGCAATTGAATTCGTTGAAAACAAAGGGCAGTGGGACCGGTCTGTGACTTTTATGGGCGATGTGGGCAACGGGGCATTTTACCTGCAGCGCAACGGCTTTACCATCGTGCAGCACCATCCGGAAGACATGGCCGCCCTGGCAGCCGTATCACATGGCCACGCACACGATAAGGGCCATCCCGCCGGTGGGGGAAATAATCCAAAGCTTACTACGAAATCAAAAACGGGTGCACCTTCAGAACTACCCGACGGTACCCTGCGTATCCGTTCTCATGCATACCGCATGGTCCTGGAAGGCATGAACGCAGAGGCTGTGATTGAACCCGCCAAGCCCCTGCCTTCCTATAATAATTATTTCCTGGGCAATGATCCGTCCCGCTGGGCCGGTAATTGTCGCATATTTAATACCGTTACTTACCGCAACGTATATCCGAATATTGACATGCGTTATTTCACGGATGAAGGGATGACCAAATACGAATTCATTGTTCATCCGGGTGGTGATCCCTCCGATATCGTGATGCGCTACGATGGTGTCAACAATCTTTCCACCTCAAAAGGCGAGTTGGTGATTGCCACCAGTATTGGGGAGGTGAGGGAACTTCCGCCCTACACCTACCAGCAAACTGCCAAAGGCAGGACCACGGTAGAATCAAGGTACCAGGTGCGTGGTAATACGGTGCGGTTTGCCCTGGGCAGTTGGGACAAGCGTCAGACTCTGGTGATCGATCCCACCCTCATCTTTGCCACTTTTACTGGTAGCCGGGCCGATAACTGGGGTTATACCGCCACCTATGGCGGAGACGGCTCCCTGTACAGCGGGGGTATTGTTTTTGGGTCGGGTTTCCGGGTTTCACCCGGGGCTTTCCAGGAAAACTTTACCGCCAATTCCGGTACCAGTCCCTTTAACATGGGCATCATGCGTTTTGATGCCACCGGCACCCAGCGCATCTACGCCACTTACCTGGGGGGCACGGGCTCCGACCAGCCGCACAGCCTGATCGTTGACCCACAGGGCAACCTGGTTATCGCGGGAAGGACCAGCTCTTCTGACTACCCCGCGCTGCAGACCCTGGGACCCAGCGGTTCCGGTAACCTCGCGGGCTTTGATATTGTTCTGACCAAACTGAATGCTGCCGGAACGGCATTGGCCGGTTCCATCCGGGTGGGGGGTAGCGGGGACGATGGCCTGAATACGGCCGACAGCCACCGCGATGACCCCCGCGGACTGCTCAACTTTTACGGCGACGACGCCCGCAGCGAAGTAATGCTGGATGGAGCAGGTAATATCTACCTGGCTTCCTGTACGCAATCGCGCGACTTCTATACCACTGCCAACGCCCCCTTCAAAAACCTGAGGGGCTCACAGGATGCGGTATTGATCAAGGCCAGGCCCGACCTTTCAGCGCTCACCCTTTGTACCTATTTTGGTGGCGATAGCCTGGATGCCGCTTTCGTGGTGGGCATCAACCCCAATGGCGGAGATATCTGGATTGCGGGGTCTACCATGAGCGATGATTTCCCGGGCGATAAATCCGGAACCCTGGGGCAGACCTTCCAGGGCTACCGTTCGGATGGTTTTATCGCCATCTTCTCCGCCGACGGGTCGGTATTGAGAAAGTCCACCTATGTGGGAACCTCTTCCACCGATGCGGTGCTGGGTTTTGAATTTGACCGCGACGGTGATCCCTATGTGATGGGAGTGACCTATGGAGACTGGCCGATCCGGAATGCTGCCTATGGTACCGCAGGCGCCAAACAATTCATTGGCAAACTGCAGCGCGACCTGTCCGACTGGGTATATACCACCACTTATGGGACCGCTGCCGCCCGCCCCAATATTTCTCCCGTCGCCTTCCTGGTGGATCGTTGCGAGAATATTTATGTCTCCGGGTGGGGAGGTACCAACCTGGCCGATTTCCCCATGGCAGGAACCATTGGCATGGAAGTGACCCCCGATGCCCTGAAAAGAACGACCGATAACAACGACTTCTATTTTATAGTGATCAAAAGAGACGCTTCTGAACTGATGTACGCCACCTTCTTCGGACAGGATGGAAACTTCAGTGAACACGTGGACGGAGGTACCAGCCGCTTTGACCAGAACGGCATCATCTACCAGGCCATGTGCGCCAACTGTTACAGCAGCGCCATCAGCAGTCCGCGCCCGCGCTTCCCGGTTTCCGCCGGGGCCTGGTGTTGCAGCAACGGTTATTCCGGCGCTAATGGCACCGGGAATGGAGCGGAATGTAACCTGGCAGCCCTGAAGATCGCCTTCAATTTTGCAGGCGTGGGCTCCGGTGTATCGTCTTACATCAATGGGGTTTACGATACCAGCGGCTGCGTACCGCTGAAAGTGACCCTGATTGACACCATTCAGAACGCGCAGAGTTATATCTGGAACTTTGGCGACGGCAGTGCAGATACCGCCACCACCGATTTCCAGGTAGAGCACATATACAACACCGTGGGTACCTTCCGGGTAAGGCTGATAGCGATCGACTCCAATAGCTGTAATCTGCGTGACACGTCCTATATTAATATCAGGGTCCGTGCCGATGAGGCCAGTATCGATTTCAGCGCCACCAAATTGTTGCCCTGCGAATCCCTTTCCTTCCGGTTTGATAACCTTTCGGTACCGCCGGCCGGAAAAGCGTTTACGGATACCAGTTTTATCTGGGACTTCGGGGATGGAACACGACAGGTAGCCGGAACACAACCCGTCATACATAATTATACTTCAGCAGGTACCTACCAGATCCGGTTATTATTGCAGGATACGGTATTTTGTAACAGCGGCGATTCCGTCATGAAAGAATTCAACCTGGCACCGCTGGTGGTGGCGCAGTTTGAACTACCCGACGGGTGTGCTCCCTATACAGCATCGATCGTGAATAATTCGATTGCCGGCCAGACCTATTTCTGGGAGTTTGGCGACGGAACCACCTCCACGGAAAAGGAACCGGTGAAACTTTTTGCCGCACCGGGTACTTATCGGGTGAGCCTCATCGTTACCGACCCCAATACCTGTAATGTCAGTGATACCACTTTCCGCAATGTGATCGTTAGCTCCGCACCGGTAGCCGGTTACACCTTTAGTCCAACCACACCCATAGAAAACACACCCACCACCTTTACGAATACCTCATCGGCAGACGCAATTGATTTTCTGTGGAATTTTGGCGATGGCGATTCCCTGCGTACCAACAGCAGGGCTCCGTTTGATCACCAGTTCAATCGCACCGGCACCTATGATGTTTGCCTGGTAGCTACCAACCAAACCGGATGTTCCGATACACTATGCCTTCCGGTGGAAGCACTGGTAGTTCCCCGTGTCGATGTTCCGAATGCCTTTACTCCACTGGGTCCGGCACCCAATAACCAGATCTTCGTTCGTGGTTTTGCCATAGGGCGGATGCGATTTATGATATTCAACCGTTTTGGACAAAAGGTTTTTGAATCCACCAGTCTCAAGTTTGGGTGGGATGGGCGATTTAACGGCGTACTACAACCGATGGACGCTTATGCCTATGTATTAGATGTTGAGTTTACGGATGGTACCCGAACCACGAAAAAAGGAGATATCACCCTGATCCGGTAACCATATAATGAAAGGAACATGAGCAGCCCCAGGAATATAGCAATGAAGCGTTGGTTATTAGTGGCCCTGTCAGGAGTTTTCGCTATGGGAGCCCGTTCCCAGGACCTGCGCTTTTCACAATGGTTTAATTCACCGCTGACCACGAACCCGGCCAATACCGGTTTTATACCCGATGCCGATTACCGGATCGGTGCCAATTACCGCAGTCAGTGGGTAAACGTGATGAGTGTACCATATAAGACCATCAGTGTTTTTGGTGATGCCCAGGTATTCCGGAACCGGATCGAATCGGGATGGTTGGGCATTGGCGGCGTGCTCCTCAGGGATGTGGCCGGCAGCGGCAACCTGACCTCCACCAAATTTTATGGCTCCGTGGCTTACCACCAGATGCTCGGTTATTCCAGCCTGTTATCCGCTGGATTTAATGTGGGTATCGCCAATAAAAGGGTGGATCCTACGCGACTGAAATTCCCCGACCAGTTCAACCAGTCGACGGGTTTCTTTGATGCGGGTGTACCCACCAGCGTAGTGTTTAATTCCACCAGCATCAGTTACGCGGATATACAGGCGGGACTTAATTATGCGTATTTCCCCAGTGACAACCTGTACGTGAATGGAGGGCTGTCGGTGCACCACCTGAACCGGCCACGGGAAACCTTTTTCAGTTCCGATGGTTTCGATAACCGCCTTTCACGCCGTTATATAGGATTCCTGAATGCCAGCTATAAATTCAACGACCAGGTGATCCTGAACCCCATGGCCTATTATACTACCCAGGCATCGGCTTCCGAATTGGTGGCTGGAGCCAGTGCCAATTATAACCTCAGCGGGGATGGGGAGACCCAATTGATCGGGGGACTTTACTACCGGGCAGGTGAATCATTTATTCCCTTAGTGGGATTCCAGTGGAAAAATTTCAGGATGAGCTTCACTTATGACATCACCACCTCTTCCCTTTCGGCCTACAATGCATCCCGTGGAGCCATTGAGTTCTCGCTGATCAAACATGGCTTCTACGATGAATACGGTGGCACCCGCAGGCAATCGCTTTGCCCGGTGTTTTAACAGCAGGTCTGCTGAATTTGCCCGACCTTTCGGTGGATTGGTTGATTTATCCGATTTTTACCAAAAACAACCAAGCAAGCGAAATGGAATTGATGGCTGAAAAAGGGGTACTGCAAGCCGCGCACCTGGAACAATTGAGGCAGATCGTTGGAGCCGCTAATGTCTTTACGGACGAAGAATCCTTTCAAAAATATGGCCGGGATGAAACGGAGAACCTCTTCTATTATCCTGAAGTGGTGGTCAAGCCCCGCACTACAGCGGAGGTCAGTGCCATCATGAAACTTTGTTACGAACATTACATCCCGGTAACTCCCCGTGGGGCCGCGCTCCTCCGCTCAACCCGGTGCCTGCCCCACGGGGAGTTACCAGGGTGTAATGGTCGTAACAAAGTTTCACGAAGGCACTGCCCAGCGCT
>CBFGLD010000113.1:0-8928 GCA_965649495.1 uncultured Flavihumibacter sp.
GAGGCAAGGACATGGTTCATGGATGCCTGCGGGCGGAAGCCGTGCAGCAACCAGAAAGGGCTGAGTGCGGCCATGAGTTCCGGTTTGTGGTTATCATCTTTATAATTACGGTTGGTAGCGGTGAGTGGAATACCGGCGAGGTTTTCCGCAGCGAATCCTTCGCGGGCCATGGCCCGGGTGGGATGTACCTGAATGCTCAGCATATCTTTAACATCCAGGATTTTCAGCAGGTAGGGTAAGCGGCCAAAATCTGCCCGGACCTTTTCACCCAAAATTTCGGGAGAGGATGCGATGATTTGAGCCAAATCGTCCTGCCCTCCTACCGTTGCGGGAGCCTGAGAATGCGCTCCCAACCAGTATTCAGCAAAGGGTTTACCATCAGCGTTCGGGATTCCCAGCAATTCGGGAAGGAAGGTGAAACCACCCCATTGATAGTGTTGCAGTTTTCCTTCCAGCCTGAAAATTTTATTTTGATGTTTCATATGAGGGGCCGAAAATACATCAAAACCGAAGACCATGGGAGCACACCTTGAAACGGGTCGTAATGGGGAACAACTGGCAACCGACTGGCTACAGGCGGCGGGGTTCCGGGTGCTGGAAAGAAACTGGCGATACGGAAGGAAGGAGATCGATATCATTGCCTGTAAAAGTGGGGTGCTGCATTTTATTGAGGTGAAGACCAGCCGGGGGGAAACATTCGGCATGCCGGAACTTCGGGTAACCCGCAGCAAGTTCAGGAGTCTTTGTTGTGCAGCCGAAGCTTACCTGGAGGAACAGCCGCAGTGGAAGCAGGTTCAGTTTGACATTGTTGCCATTATTATCCGCTTTGGGGGTACAGACATACAATTACTGGAAGACATTTCCTGATCATACCGGCACCACCGCCTTCATCTTTTCCACCATGCGGTGGGTAGCGGGGCAGTACTGTATGTTTTGTTTGTGAACATGGGCATACTCCACGAACCGAGATTTGGAAAGGTGGGGAAAGCCGGCACAGTCGCGGGGCCTGACCTCGTAAATAGTGCACATATTTGATTTAAGGTCCAGGAACTGGCAGGGCTGTTTGCGGTTCATCCAGTCCTTATCTTTCTTATCAAAAAAAAGCCATTTTTCGCGGAAGGCATCTTCGGTCATGCCAAGGTGTGAGGAAATGCGTGTGATATCCTTTTTAGTGAAGGTGGGGCTCATTACCTTACAGCAGTTGGCGCAGGTGAGGCAATCGATCTCTTCCCATACTTCTTTTTCCAGAATGGGGGTGAGCTTATCCAATCCGCGCGGTCTTTTGTTTTCGACCTTGGTCAGGAAGGCCCGGAATTTCCTTTTGGTATCCTGGACTTTCTTCCGAAACTGCCTGAGGTTAACAGTACGGGGATTCTTAAGTGCGGTCATGCAGTAAGCTCGTTTTTAGAAAGCGCAATATAAAGGATTCAATGCGTTAATTTGCTTAGCAAAACTGTTCTGGTAAAAAATGTGGGATCCCTATAAGAAAGGCTTTAAAGCATGGTTGCGGCTGGAAAAATCGCTGGCGGATCATTCTGTTGCCGCCTATATGAGTGATATTGATAAGCTGACACAGTACCTGCAGCTTAACGGGTGGATGTTTACACCGGGTCAGCTGACACTGGAACACCTGCAACAATTCATCCGATGGATCGGTGAGTTGGGTATGACGCCCAGTTCACAGGCCCGGATACTATCGGGACTGCGGAGTTTTTACAAGTATTGCGTATTGGAGCAGGTGACGGTGGAAGACCCGACGGCTTTACTGGAATCTCCCAAATTAAAGCGGCTGTTACCGGATACGCTGAGTTATGAAGAGATCGAACTGATGATAGGTTCCATTGACCTGAGTAAATGGGAGGGGCAAAGGAATAAGGCCATCCTGGAAACAATGTACAGTTGTGGTTTACGTGTGAGCGAGGTAGTTGGTTTACGCCGGTCCTGCCTCTTCCTGGAAAGCGGGTTCATCCGGGTTACGGGCAAGGGCGACAAGGAACGATTGGTACCCATTGGCAGCAGTGCCATCAAAGAGTTAACCCTATACCTGGAATATTACCGCAGGCAGCAGCAAGCGGTTGCGGCAGCGGAGGACATTGTGTTCCTGAATCGAAGGGGTCAGGCGCTAAGCCGGGTAATGATCTTTTTACTGATCAAAGATCTTGCGAAAAAGGCCGGCATTAAAAAGAATGTATCCCCGCATACTTTCCGGCATTCATTTGCCACACACCTGGTAGAGGGCGGAGCAGATTTGCGTGCGGTACAGGAAATGCTGGGGCACGAGAGCATAACCACCACTGAAATTTATACGCACCTGGACCGCGAATTCCTGCGAAGGACACTGGTGGAGTATCATCCTGCGTTTCGTGGTTAGACATGGCCATTTGTCATAATTCGTTAAACAATTCCATACATTCCCTGTTATCTTTGTCAATCAAAATCAGCTCAACATGAAAAAACTGCTTTTATCCTTTGTAATGGGTGTATGCATTGCCCAGGCGGCTGATGCGCAGCAACTGCGTACCCCCGCACCCAGTCCCGCCACTACCATTAAACAGGAATTTGCATTATCCAACGTAGAAGTTTCTTATTCCCGTCCGGCTGTGCGCGGCAGGAAGGTATTTGGTGACCTGGTACCATTCGGGAAGGTATGGCATACGGGTGCCAATTCTGCCACCCTGATCACATTCGGTGAAGATGTTATGGTAGGTGGAAAGCCAGTTCCGGCAGGTAAGTATGGCTTGTTAACGATACCCGGACAGTCAGAGTGGACCATCATCATCAGCAAACAAACGGATGTTACCAGTCCGGCCCAGTACAAGCAGGACCAGGACGTGGTGAGGGTGCAGGCGAAAGCGGAGGCCCTACCCTTTTCCGTAGAGAATTTCATGATCGTGTTTGATGATGTGAAAGCATCCTCCATGAACCTGGAATTTGTATGGGAAAATACCGGTGTATCAGTACCTGTTACTGCGAAGATCGAAGACAAGATCATGGCCCAGATCGATAACCTGATGAACAAAGACAACCGTCCCTATTTTGGTGCGGCGATGTATTACCTGGAGAATGGGAAAGACCTGAACAAGGCCGTAAGTTGGTTTGATAAAGCCATTGAGCAGAACCCGAATGCTTTCTGGGTATACCACCAGAAGGCCAACGCGCTGGCTAAGCTGGGTAAGAAGCAGGAAGCGATCGCAACGGCAAACAAGTCCATCGAGCTGGCCAAAAAAGCACAGAACGATGATTATGTAGCTTTGAATGAAAAGTTACTCGCTACGCTGAAATAAGGTCTGCAATCATATTGAAGGACAGATCAGCAAAAAAAGTCCGGCAACTAATGTTGCCGGACTTTTTTTGAAACCGGAGGATCCCGGATATAAGGTAATTATGTTTATGTATGGTTTTTATTGTTTTATGCGCCGCGAAGAAAACACGGTTGCATGCAGGACGATTGCCAATAATACGAGGACGAAAGCACCGATGGCGTTCAACCAGAGGAAAGCGATTTTAGATTTCCAGAAGAGCAGGATCACTATGGCTTCGGTACAGACAGCACTCCAGAAGACCGCGTTCCCTCCCACGTGGCGGAAGAAAAATGCCACCAGGAAGATTCCCAGGATCACCCCATAAAAAAGAGAGCCCAACACATTTACAGCTTCAATGAGGCTGCCCATATCAGTAGCGAACTGGGCGGTGATGATGCAGAATATCCCCCAAGCCAACGTGTACCATTTAGACAGCCGGTATTCCTCGAGGCTGCTGCGGGGGGCTTTTGCGTATTGTTTATGAAGGTCGCACATGGTGGAGCTGGCCAATGAATTGAGGGCAGCGGCGATGCTACCCCAGGCGGCCAGGAAGATGACGGCAATCAGCAATCCTACGAGGCCCACAGGCAGGTGATCTACTACGAATCGCAGGAAGATGTAATTGGTATCGTTGGTGTCGGCGGCGGGAACGGCTTCTTTTAATACGGATTTGTATTGGTTGCGGGTTTCGTTTATACGTGCCTGGTTGCTGCGGATAGAATCAACGAGGGGTTCATTTTTAGGAGACCCGAGGTAAGAAGTCACCAATGAGCTTTGCGTGGCAGCGAGTGTGTTGAACTGGTCTTCAATAGCGCCGAGTTTGGCATAGGCGGCGGTATCGGTAACTTTCCCGGCGATGGCCTGGTTGAAAAAAACGGGTGAAGGGTTGATCTGATAAAAGGTAAACACGAGGGCTCCCACCAGCAGGATGGCGAATTGCATAGGTACTTTCACGAGGCCATTCATGAGTAGTCCCACCCTGCTTTCTGACAGGCTTTTGGCAGTGATGTACCGTCCTACCTGGCTTTGGTCGGTACCGAAATAAGAAAGTGCGAGAAAAAAGCCTCCGATGACCCCACTGAACATATTATAACGGTCGGTCCAGTCGAACCCGTTCGCATTCACCCCGCTGGTGATCACGTTCAGGCGTCCGAGCTTTCCGCTCACTTTTAGTGCATCGATAAAACCGATTCCTTCAGGCAGGAGGCTGACCATCATGTAGGCGGCAATGAACATGCCGGTGAAGATGATGATCAGTTGCAACTGCTGGGTATACGCAACAGCCTTGGCGCCACCGCTCACGGTATAAATGATGAGCAGTCCGCCCATAAAAATATTGGTCCAGTAAATATTCCATCCCAGTAAGGAGGACAGGATGATAGCGGGGGCATAAATGCTGATGCCGGTGCTTAGCCCCCTGCTGAGGAGGAATAGAAAAGAGGTGAAAGTTCTTGTTTTTTTATCGAAGCGTTGTTCGAGGTATTCGTAGGCGGTATAGACTTTAAGGCGGTGGAATATGGGAACAAAGAAGATGGAGATAACGATCATGGCCAGCGGCAGTCCGAAGTAATACTGCACGAAGCGCATGCCGTCGGTGAATGCCTGCCCGGGAGCGGAAATGAAGGTGATGGCGCTGGCCTGGGTACCCATGATGCTAAGCAATACGAGGTACCAGGGCATGGTCCGGTTACTGAGGAAATAACCATCCAGGTCCTTGCTGGTCTTACTACGGTAGAGACCATAAGCGATGATACCCGCCAGGGTAACAATCAGCACTATCCAGTCGACCAGGCTCATGAGAAATACCGGGTAAAAAAGTGGAAGGCAATAATTTGGAGGACGAGGAAAGCAAGTACAAAAATGTACCAGCTTTTCCAGGAACGGAATAATGGGATCTTTTCTTCAGACATATGCGGATTATTTAACGTTTCCTGCCAGCGATCAGCCCGGAGGTAAGTAAACCGATGCCCAACCCCAGCAGCAACCCCACGTGCACTCTTTTGATGAACATTCCGATCACCAGCCCCAGCACCACACAAACAATGATACCGATCTCCCGCCTGCTTTGATTAGTATTCGCCATTTAGAAAGCTTTCTTTTGATTCAGGGCCACCAGGTTTGCCAGCAGCCGGTATGCGCCGGGAACACCGGCTGGGAGCTGGCGGAAAAAAACCAGTCCCGTATATATGAAATACCCTTTACCATATCTTGCCATGATAAGGCTTCCGGAATCCGGGCTTTCCCCGGGGTCGTTCATGGTAAAGATAGTTTCATATCTCTTATCGAAGTTAGCCGCGTGGTAAATACTTCTTTCCTGGACCCAGCCATCAAAATCCTTTGCGGTGATCTTATTCGGAAAATTGAGTAATGGGTGACTGGGATTCTCAAACTTTACCGTTGCCTTTTCATCTGTAATACGGTTTCGTGCAATGGTAAATGGGTAAGGACCGATCCGCGAACGCAACAGTCCCAGTTGATTGGAAGTATTGTATTGAACGATCAGGTTGCCGCCGTTGTTAATATAATTCATGAGGCGGTCATAATAATTATTAAGGGACTCTTTCACATTATAGGCACGTACGCCGGTAACAATGGCGTCATAACGTGAAAGATCACCCGATGCGAGGATGGCGTCATCCAGAATATCAACGGTAAAACCCATTTGTTTGAGGGCATCACCCGTACCATCACCCGAACCCGGGATATAACCGATCCGCTTACCAGCGGTTCGGATGGGTTCATTGATCACTTTCACACTGTTGGGAAAGAAATAATGAACGGTTGGGATGTGATCGTATTCGATCATCCGGAGGGCATTATTGTAGGAAGTGGATTTTGACTTCCCCGGCAGTTCCAGCCAGGGGTACAACAGGTCTGGGGTTTGCCCGGTGAGCAGGGAATCGAGAGGCAGAGTGATGGATTGCATGGTATTCCTGACCAGTGGAAGCTCCTGGCTAATACGTTTTTCGCGGAGCGTTTTGCCGTTGGTCAGCTCAAAGCGGATGGTGGCGCGAACGGTATCCCGCTGAACATAACTTTTATAAGAGAGCTGCACGAATTGTGGATGCCGGGGTTCCAGGTTATTCAGTACGACGCCGGGCTGGGTGCCCACCACTACTGGTGGTACGGTGATTACGGGCTGGAAGATTTCGCCCTTAACCGGATCGGTGTGTTTGTATTGAAGGGAGTAGTATTCATCCAGGTACATCTTACCCAGGTAAAAAGAGACCTTGAAATCGTTCCGGGTATTTTGTGCGGCGCCGATGAGGAGGTTGGTATTTACGGTAAAGCTACCGGTATCCATTTGCTCCCGCAGCCAGTAAGGCTGATCTGATATAAAGTCGGCGGTAATGAGCTGGCTGAACATTTTGGTATAGGGCAGGTTTTCCCGGGTTTGTTCCGCCAGAACGAAGGAGGTGTCCATACCCTGAACGCGCACCATGTAGAGCGGAACATTACTCCGGTTGATGAATTGCAGGCTGATCCGGAGGGAGTCACCGGTTACTGCCACCTGTTGGTTGGCAGTGGCTTCAAAGTATACGCCCAGGCAGGCTTTCAGCAAGCGGCGGATCTCCTCGAGTTTTTGTTGTTTCCAGTAGAGATCTTTCACTTCTTCGTCGATCAACAGGTAGAGGTCCTGCAGGTCGTTAACGATCGTTGCGGGCGCGGTTGGATTGAATTTACGGAGGATGGCATCGATGCGTTGTGCGATGGTGGCGTTGCCGGTGCGGCTCCAGTCAGAGATAACCCCGTCAAACAAATCGGATTGAATCGGTTGTCCATCCGTGTGAGAAAAATATTCCAGTGAGGTTCCCCTCTGGCTGGGAACACCGAAACCCTGGCTTTTGTGCTGGGAGCGGCTTTCAGCAGCCAGTTCCCCATAGCTTTTACCCAGCAGGGGATTGTAGGCGCCTACATCCAGTTTAAATTGTTCTTCGCTTTGGGTGTTGTTGCTACCGAAGTTATAGGTATTCCATAAAATACGTTTGGGTTGCCAGGGCTTTACGAGCTTCAGTTGTTCTGGGAACATGTTAGGATCAGCGGCGGCTTTGAAGGCTTCGTGAGCCAGTACTGCTGAGGCGGAATGATGACCATGACCTGCCCGTTCATCCGGGGGGAAGCGGGTGATGATAACATCGGGGCGGAATTTGCGGATCACCCACACCACGTCGGACAGTATCTTGTCTTTTTTCCAGGTACGGAGGGCTTCATCTGTGGATTTGGAAAAGCCGAAGTCGTAGGCCCGGGTAAAGAATTGTTCAGCCCCGTCAATGCGGCGGGCGGCCAGCAGTTCCTGCGTGCGGATCAGGCCCAGGGAAACTCCCTGCTCATTGCCGATCAGGTTTTGTCCACCGTCGCCTCTGGTGAGCGACAGGTACCCTGTCCGGTATTTTTTATCTTTGGAGAGGTAAGCCAGCAGCCGGGTATTTTCATCGTCCGGGTGTGCGGCCACATAGAGGACCGAACCCAGTACTTTGAGTTTCTGTAATTGAAGCAGGATATAGGAAGAAGAATAGGTCTGCGGGGATTGTGCGGTCACCCCTACTGCCATTGTCAGCAATAAGCAGCCACCCAGTAGCCATTTCATCATATGAACGTTGCCTTTGGTTTAAATAAAGATTATTGTCCAACCAGGAAAACTGCATTACACAGCAGCAATTTTCCGTTCTCCCAAAAACTGCGGAACACGGGATTGTCGGCCAGGTAAACGACCTGTCCCCTACCCATTTCCTGCGCACCGATCAGGAGACCATCCTTCAATTTATCTTTCAACTGGCTTCCGGTGAAACCACTTATGTAATTATCTTTTTTAATTACCCCAACGTTCCAGCCATCTTTGAGGAACTCGTACATAGCCGGGTCCTGTTTGAGGGTATAATAAAAATCGGGGTATCCAAATCCGAGCGGGTGGGTATGATCCAGTTCCACTTTAAAGATGGAGCCCGGCATACTGCTCATAAGCCAGTCGCGTTCCCTGTTCTCGTATTTGCGCAGCAGGCTGTAATCCGCTTTATCAGCATCGTCTTTTTTGGAAGGGTCCTCTTTGAGTTTGATCCCCCAATCGGCGGCGGCCATTTCGGCTACCGCATTTTCAACAGCAATGATCTTTCCTCCTCTTCTGACCCAGGCCTTCAGTTCTTCGTTGGTTTCTTTTTTCCGGAAAAAATCATAGGATCCGTTGGGCAGGATGAGCACATTAAACTGCGACATGCCTTCCCGGAGGAAGTCGCTGGCACTAACCAGGGTAAGCGGATATTCCAGTTGCTGATCGAAGAAGTGCCATATTTCGCCCATAGCAAGGGAGGAAACATTTTCGCCGTAGAGCAAGGCAACTTTGGGAGCATTGATGACCCGTACGCGATCGGAACCGAAGTCGAAGCCTTTATCAACGAATCCGGAGTTTATGGGGTAGGCGCGGGATCCGGAATGCTGAGCGGCAGCCTTGACCAGTTCGGCAATATTTTTTGAGTTATTGGCCGCGCGTGTAATGAGCAGTGTACCTTTTTCAAATGTTTCACTGCCACTTTGGAAGGGTTGTTCAGCGTAGCGGACCTTGAGTCCTTTTTGCAATGCTTCGGCCAGGAAGCGGGCGCTGTTCAGCCCATCCCATTTTACCGCATATGCA
>CBFGLD010000114.1:0-8907 GCA_965649495.1 uncultured Flavihumibacter sp.
CCTGGTTATAGATGTCCTCTTTCTCGGGGTAATGCGGATAACCAGGAAAATTTTCGTCTTCCGGACGATTTTTTTCCTGGTTATTTTCTTTTTTATTCATGGTCCTATTTTCCATGAATTTACCAAAATCAGGCCAACGAAAATCAGCCAGCTGTCACGGTTTGACGTGCCGTGCGGATCATGGCTTCCAGCTCGGACCGGTGCCGGCGGACCCAGGTGGCGAAGGACTGCATCGAAGGGTTCAGCCCATAGCTTTCGATCATGTCAAGCTTACGGGTGGGAATGAACCTTCGCTGTACATCAAACATGTTAGCCAGTTCTTCCGCCCCTGGAAAACCCAAAGCGGCATAGGTTTCCCGCGGGATATGTTCATAACGGATAGGATAACCGAGAATGTCTGACAGGATGGCTGCATAGGTATGGCAGGACTCATCTGCGCCCACCACTCCAACCGTTCGGCCAATGTACTGCAGGGGGTGATTAAAAACTGCCGCCACCACCGGACCGATATCTTCCACACTGGCCATGGCCAGCGGGGTATCGCCCTGCGGAAAACCGAAGCGCAGGATATCGTCTTCACCTGCCTGCAGGGGAAAGAAGTTCAGGAAGTTTTCATAATAAAACGCGATGTGTACAAACGTTACGGGCAGTTGCAGCCAGCGGGCATACGCTGAGATTTCCGCTTTCATGTCACAATGCGGAACAGAGCGCTCTCCACCGGAAAGCTTGTGGTAGTTGGCCAGGGAGCTGTACACGAAATGCCGGACCCCGGAAGCATTCACGGCATCCACCAGGTTCTTTCCCTGTTCCAGTTCCTTTCCGAAATGCTCCCAGAAATTGGTGAGACCAAAAACGCCGTAAGCACCCCGCATGGCCCGCCGCAGGCTCTCCGGGTCGTCGAGGTCACCTTCGGCAATGGCAGCACCCGCATCCTGCAGGGCCCTGGCTTTGCTGCTGCCGGCATCACGGGTCAGGATACGGACGCCGAAGCGGCCATCTTGTAAAAGCGCTGAAGCTACCGATCCCCCCTGTGCGCCGGTGGCACCGGTTACGAGGATCCATTTTTTTTCTTCCATCTGATAAAGTTTAAAGGATGAACGTGTTTGTAATTATTGGAGAGCTGAAAATTTAATGGGAGCCGGCACCAGGTTCTTTACCGGTTTGGTGGCTTTCAGGTAAGCGAAGATGGCCCGGATATCTTTGTCATCCATGTTACGGAACTGCGGCCAGGGCATGGGCGGAAGCAGGTCGCGCCCGGTTTCCAGGCCTTTGTACTTGCCCGTGGTAAAGGCCCGCTTGAATTGCTCATAGGTCCACATGCCAATACCGGTGGAGTCACTGGTAAGGTTACCCGAAAACGAAGCGCCCCAGGGGCCTACGGCTGCCGTTAGGTCGTCATCAAAGAGGATAAACCCTTTCCGGATTTCACTGGTGTCAACAGCAGGAAGTTTCTTGCCTGCCGGCCGGCCGGACAAGCGGAGTTCCGGGATGATCTCGGGTCCCATGGGACCCATGCTTTTGGGCGAATGACAGTCGTCACAAAGCATGGAGGTCACCAGGTATTCGCCCCGCACCACCAATGCGGCGGAATCGGGGGTGTTGTTACTGCCCGTTGCGGGCGACTTGCCGGAGAGGTCCTGGCAGGCCACGATGGCGGTGGCTACCAAAACAGCCAGCAGGCTCAGTGTCAATGCGATCTTTTTCATAAAACAAGGTTTAAACATTAAGGTATGGCAGGCAAGCTACGCACGGAACGGGCGAAAGGAAAGCGAAAAAGCAACGGGTTGTCTAAAAGCTGTTATGAACTGAGTGCCCATCCTGTTATATTTGGTAAAGGAAACAGCAAGCAATGGACAATAATCATGTGATCCGGATAACCTGTACGGACCGCAAGGGACTGATAGCCGCCGTCTCGGGGGTACTGCACCACCACGACCATAATATCCTGGTGATGAAAGAGTTCGTGGAGACAGCCACGGGCACTTTTTTCCTGAGGTTGGAGATCAGCGGGAATCTGGACCAGGAGCTGACGGCTGCGGCACTGCAGGAAGTACTGCCCCCGGGGGCGCAGGTACGCATCATCCCCCGGCAGCTCAAGAATATTGTGATCCTGGTAACGCGGGAGCATCACTGCCTGAGCGACCTGCTGGTGCGGCATTATTTTAATGAACTGCACGCCAATATCCAGGCCGTGATCGGTAATTACGATAGCCTGAAACCCTTCACTGATAAGTTTGGCGTGCCCTTTCACCACGTAACACATGTAGATAAAACAACCGAAGCATTTGAAGCCGGTATCCTGGAAATTCTGGAACAATACCGCCCCGATTACCTGGTGCTGGCCAAGTATATGCGGATCTTAAGTCCGCGTTTCGTGGAGCGCTACCAGGAAAGGATCATTAATATTCATCACAGCTTCTTACCCGCATTCATTGGTGCCAATCCGTACCGCAAAGCTTTTGATCGGGGGGTAAAACTGATCGGGGCAACGGCGCATATAGTGAACAATAACCTGGACGAAGGCCCCATCATTACGCAGCAGATCATCCCGGTGAAACACGACGACAACCTGAGGGATATGATAGAGGCGGGGCATGAAGTGGAAAAAGCGGTATTGGCAGAAGCCATCCGGATGGTGCTGGAAGACCGGGTATTCGTCTCAGGCAACAAGACCATCGTGTTCAACTGATATGAATAAAAAATACAGTCGCAGGCAGGTGCTGCAATGGATGGGAGTAACGGGACTGGGTGCCTTTCACCTTCCGGCACTGGTTCCTGTACGTTATACAACATCTATGCTTGAACGAAAAATACCCTCGTCGGGCGAATCCCTGCCGGTAGTAGGCCTGGGCACCTGGCAGCAGTTTGATGTGGGAGCATCTGCAGCTGAAAGGGATCCCCTGCTATTGGTGCTGCAGGAAATGCACCGGATGGGCGGCCGGCTGATTGACAGTTCGCCTATGTATGCCCGTTCGGAAGCAGTGATCGGGGAACTCACCGCCGCCATGCCCGCGGGAAACGATTTTTTCTATGCCACCAAAGTATGGACCCGCGGGAAACAGGAAGGCCTGGACCAGATGCAGGCATCCCTCCAAAAGATGCGACGAAAGAAAATGGACCTGATACAGGTGCATAACCTGGTAGACTGGCGGGTACACCTACCGGTACTGAAAAGCTGGAAGCAGGAAGGCAGGATCCGCTACACCGGTATCACCCATTATACCGAATCGGCGCATGCGGAACTGGAGCAGGTCATCCGCAAAGAAAAACCCGATTTCGTACAATTCAATTACAGTATCCGCCGGCGGAACGCAGAAAAAAGCCTGCTGCTTACAGCGCGCGATCACGGGGTGGCGGTGATCATCAATGAACCCTTTGAAAGCGGGGAGCTCTTCCGGCTGGTCAGGGGCAAACCACTGCCTTCCTGGTCCGGGGAGTACGATATCAACAGTTGGGGGCAGTTCTTCCTCAAATTTATCCTTTCGCAGGAGGCAGTCAACTGTGTGATCCCCGGAACATCCAATCCAAAACATGCCCTGGATAATATGGGCGCGGGTTACGGCAGGGTACCGGACCCGGCGGCCCGGGAACGCATGGCTGCCTATATTGATAAACTTTAAGAAACGAATACTTCTTTATGGATAAAAAAACAGTGGGACAGATCAATAAGGACCTGATACTCAGGGAGCGACTGGCCCTGGAAAGAACTGTCATGACCAACAACACCACCTTGCTGGCATTTATAAGAACCTCCCTCTATTTTGCGGTGGCGGGATTGTCGCTCAACAACTTGCTGGACATTCGTTATGGAACCCTGGTGGAGTTGTTTTGCTGGACTTGCTCCATCGTCATTTTAACAGTAGGCATCCGCAATTATTACCGGCAGAAGAGAAAGATAAAAGAAAGTGAAAAACATATTGGTGACTATAAGCTGGAATGGGAGCAGGAGTAGAACAGCAGTATTTTTTACAGCAAGGATGGTATTCTGTTTGCAAAGAGCCTGGTGTGAAACCGATTTGAAGAATTAAATGAAATGTTATGAAATGGCTATCAATATTTTTATGTTGGATGCCGGTAATGGTTAAGGCTCAGTTTGTAAAGCAAAGCTCATTTGAGGTGTTACCCATCAATACCGGGTTGCAGGTGGTGGAAGGTTCGCGCAGCTACAGCGTAACGCAATCCAAAGCATACGCCCGGCTGAATGCAGCCAGTGCGCGTTTCGAGTTGCGGGCTTCCGATCCGCAGGCGCAGTATGGAAACAAGCGGGCAGAGATCACCGTTATAAATAATACCAGCTCCCCCAACACTTCTTTACGCTGGTACCGCTTTAGTACCTACCAGCGGTCGGCCGACTGGAAACCCGATACCAGGGAGGAGATCTTTCCCTTCCAGTTCCACGACAAGTCCAGCAGTTGTTCCGCTTCTCCCAACCTGGCCATGGAAGTGATCAACAACAAGTATCGCGTTAAAGTGAGATACAGTGTGGGTAACTATTGCACCAGTTCCAACCGCCGCGAGATCAGCAGAGAGTTGGTAGCCGTACCCTTTGACCGATGGAACGATTGGGTCATCTATTACGACCCGCGTACCGATGCCAATGGCCGCATCCGCATCTGGCTCAACGGCAAGGAGATCTATAGTTATACCGGTCCCAGTATGTATATCGGCTCCCAGTTTCCATACCTGAAGATCGGGATCTACAAATGGGTGTGGATGAATTCGGTGCCATCGGGATTACCGACAGTACGGGTAGGATATATTGATGCGCTGGCTATTGCCGATGCCTCTAAAAATTATACGACGGTGGCGCTGACCGGTACCAGCAGTACATCCACTACCAGCACCACCACTACCACCACTACAACTACTACCACCACATCCAGTACCAGTAGTGGCACTACAACCACCAGCAGTTCCGGCACCGCTTTCGTAAAGCAAAGTTCTTTTGAAGTGCTGCCCATCAATACCGGGTTGCAGGTGGTGGAAGGTTCGCGCAGCTACAGCGTAACGCAATCCAAAGCATACGCCCGGCTGAATGCAGCCAGTGCGCGTTTCGAGTTGCGGGCTTCCGATCCGCAGGCGCAGTATGGAAACAAGCGGGCAGAGATCACCGTTATAAATAATACCAGCTCCCCCAACACTTCTTTACGCTGGTACCGCTTTAGTACCTACCAGCGGTCGGCCGACTGGAAACCCGATACCAGGGAGGAGATCTTTCCCTTCCAGTTCCACGACAAGTCCAGCAGTTGTTCCGCTTCTCCCAACCTGGCCATGGAAGTGATCAACAACAAGTATCGCGTTAAAGTGAGATACAGTGTGGGTAACTATTGCACCAGTTCCAACCGCCGCGAGATCAGCAGAGAGTTGGTAGCCGTACCCTTTGACCGATGGAACGATTGGGTCATCTATTACGACCCGCGTACCGATGCCAATGGCCGCATCCGCATCTGGCTCAACGGCAAGGAGATCTATAGTTATACCGGTCCCAGTATGTATATCGGCTCCCAGTTTCCATACCTGAAGATCGGGATCTACAAATGGGTGTGGATGAATTCGGTGCCATCGGGATTACCGACAGTACGGGTAGGATATATTGATGCGCTGGCTATTGCCGATGCCTCTAAAAATTATACGTCGGTGGCGCTGACAAGCACGCAATAACCTTACATTTAGGTATGCGAAAAAAGGACGGTCCGGCGGTAGCCCGAAGTGTGGACGAGTACCTGGAATGGGTACCCGAAGACCAGCGTGCCGCCCTGGAGCGCCTGCGCAAACTGATCAGGTCTGCGGCACCGGCTGCTGAAGAAACCATCAGTTACCAGATACCGGCTTACAAGTACCACGGCTCGCTGGTTTTCTTTGCTGCCTTCACCGCGCACTGCTCCTTTTTTGTGGTCAACAAAAACATACTCACCCGCTATGCGAAAGAGCTGGAATCCTTTCGCATAGCGGGTGCTACCATACAATTCCAGGCAAACCAGCCGTTGCCTGCTGCGCTGGTGAAAAGGATCGTAAAAGATCGCCTGCGGGAAAACGAAGGAAGAAAAAAACCCAAACCCAAACCCAAACAAACATCATGAAACCGCATGTAACCTGCCATATGCTGGGATCCGTGGACGGCAAGATCAAACAGAACATCTGGGGATTGAAAGATCACCACAAATATTTTGAAGAACCCGCAGCAAAGATCAAAGCCGATGCCTGGCTGGTGGGGCGCGTGACCATGCAGGAATTTTCCAGTAAAAAATCGCATCCCCGCAAGCGGGGCCGGCTGCAGATTCCACCCGGTGATTTTGTCGGCAAGCACCACGTCAAAACCTACGCGGTAGTGATCGATCCATCGGGCAAATGCAACTGGGATTCGAATATGGTTTCCACCGAACACGTCATTGAAGTGCTTACCGAGAAAGTGCCGGCATCGTACCTGGACCACCTGCGCAGCAAGAATGTTTCGTATGTGTTCGGCGGAAAACAAACCCTGGACCTGGCGCTGGTGCTGGAAAAGTTAAACCGGCTCTTTGGCATAAAGCGGTTACGCATCGACGGTGGTGGGCATGTGAACGGTTCTTTCCTGAAGGCGGGACTCATTGATGAGTTCAGCCTGGTGCTGGCACCGTTTGCGGATGGCACCACCGGAGCACCTACTGTATTTGAAGTGGAAAAGGGATACGGCAAGCGGATGGCAACCCGCTTCAAGCTCAAATCGGTGAAGCGGATCTTTGAGGATTTCCTCTGGATACGCTACGATGTGGTGAAGTGATCGCGCCCTCAGTTACCAAACAGGATCCTGGGATTGTTTTGCAGCAGTTGTTCCACCTCTTGCGGGGTGCATCCTTTCTCCAGCAAGCGCGGCACCAACAGGGTATTAATAGTGGAATAGGGCTGGGCATTGCCAAAGGGTTCCAGCAGGCGGTAGCTGCCATTTTCGGGGACGCCCCACCCATCATCATGCGAAATCAGCAGCCGGTGCAGCAGTTTTTTTTCCCGGAGATAAAGGATCATATCCACATATTCATTCAACCGCGCAACGCTTACACCATCCAGGCTCACCCAGGCGCCGGCGGCTGCCAGCCGGGCTCTTTCTTCGTTGGTGCCGTTCTGCGCATGCACCCACACCAGTCTGTCTGCCTCTAACTGTGCCGCCTGAACGATGCGAAGCTCATCCAGGGCAGCCTGTCCATCACCAGAGTGCACGTATATGGGTAACCGTGTTCGTTTACTCACGAGGATGGCGGCTTCCAGCAGCCGGGCTTCCAGGGAGTCCAGCAGTCCCTTGTCGACTCCCAGTTTGATGAAAGCGGGACGGATACCGGTACCATCAATCCCTTCTTCCCACTCTTTCAGCCAACGAGCCGCCAGGGCTTCCCGACTCTCCTTAAATGCATAGCCAGGCAGGTATTTCTTGTCCACGGCCGCATACAGCCCGGTGTTGGTAAGGATCGTCAGCCCCGATAATTCCGACAGCCTCCGCAGCAGCCGCACATCCCTTCCTATGAAATTGGGAGTGCATTCCACCAGGGTGGAAATACCACGGGAGCGCAGTAATTGCAACTGCGGAAGGATACGGGCAATGGCCTGGCTGTCGGCACCCGGACCGGGCAGTACCGCTGCCGCACCGATAAAATTGGTGACGATGTGTTCGTGCACCAACACCCGTTTCAGCGAATCGGCAGGAACAGGTCCCCTTACACTCATTACCACCCCCGGGCCGGCCCATCCCACCAGGCAGGCAGCAAACAATAGTATCCAGGTCAGTAGCGCCATCGCAGGAAGTTTCCTTAAATTTAGTTATATTCATACTATCCTTCCCTCCTCCGCACTACCCAGGAATTTACGTACTCCACCAGGCCGTTGCCAACCCAAAAACACCAACATATGAAACAGGTTTTTGTATGGGGCTCCTTTGCTGTCCTGCTTTGCGCCTGTTCGGGCAACCAGGAGGCCAAAGAACCCATCGAGGTCAGTCCCCAGAACACTGCCACCACCGCCGCACCGGATTATAACGGCGCCGCAGCATTTGCCGAAACCAAATACGCCGATATCGGGCGGACCGCTACAGATGCCCTCGCCAGCGGCGACCTGGAAGGCTGGATGAAAGTGTATGCGGACAATGCCGTCTATTCCTGGAACAACGGTGACAGTATTGCAGGCAAGCCGGCCATCACTGCTTATTGGAAAAAGAGGAGGACCGAGATCATTGACAGCATGCGTTTCAGTGATCACATCTTTCTGCCCATCCGGGTGAACCGCCCGCAAAGCATTGAAGAGCCGGGAGTATGGCTACTGAGCTGGTACCGCGTGGATGTGAAATACAAATCGGGTAACCGGATGACGCAGTGGATCCATACCGATATGCATTTTAATGCCAACGACCAGGTAGACCGGGTGATCCAGTACCTTGATCGTTCCGTCATCAGTAAAGCGGAGAAGTAAGCCGGTTCATGCTTTCAGCAAATAGTCGGATCGATTTCAGGCGGTCCGTGTGCGCATGGGTGTTAGTTACCACCATCAGCTCATCCACGCCGGTCATTTCCAGGAACTCCAGGGTTTTGCGTTGCACGGTTGCGGCGCTGCCATAAAAACTGAACCGGAGCATCTGGCGGATGGCGGGGTGTGCGGCGATCTCGCGCAATTCATCATCCATCTCTGCCGGTGGCTGCAGGTAGCGGAACTGGCCGGTGAAAACACCCAGGAACATACGCACCAGGCTGCTGAACAGCTGTTCCCCTTCGGCATCGGTATCGGCTGCCAGCACGTTAATGCCAGCGATGGCATAAGACTTATCAAGCCAGGCGGAAGGCTGAAATCCATCCCGGTAAAGCTGCAGGGCTTCCTCCAGGTGGGTGGTGGCAAAATGGCTGGCGAAAGCATAAGGCAAGCCCAGCTTAGCGGCCAACCGGGCGCTGT
>CBFGLD010000115.1:0-8802 GCA_965649495.1 uncultured Flavihumibacter sp.
CATGGCGCGGCGCGATAATATTGACCACAGCGTCCTGTTCGCAGAGGGCTTTTTTCCAAACGGTGAAAGCCTCGTCGGCCACCCCGTCGGCGGTCAGCATAGCGATCCGCCGGGCTTTGATGTTTGCGGGTTTGCGGTTCGCCTGGCTCACGGAAGGAGCTTTATCGATGGGCAGCTTAGCCTTGAAAGAATGGTGGTCTTCCAGCTTGCCGTCGGCCGGGATGCTGCCTGTCATGGGCTGCGGTAGCCGCTGCGGTGCCAGTCCCAGTTTATCGGCCACGATGCCGGCCAGGGACTCATCCACTTCCAGGAGCAGGTTAACCATGCGCTGGCGGATGGGCACGTTCTTCACTTTACCCAGCTCAAAGGCAAAAGCGTTTTGCAGGTGCCTTTGTTCGTGGGGCGACAGGCTGTGATAAAACAGCGCGGGCTGACTGAAGTGGTCAAAGAAGCTCTTGCTGCGGTGGCGGATCTTGTTGGCTTCAATGCGTTCGGGGTAGGAATGAAAGCCCCCCTGCTGCATCATGGCCTGGAAAGGGCAACCGCCGCCGAGGCTGTTGGGGTGGTAGGAAGCCTTGCCTTTGTTGATCTGCATACGGTGCATGCCATCGCGCTGGTTGTTGAAGACTTCCGGAATCGATTTATTGATGGGTATTTCGTGAAAGTTGGGGCCACCGAGGCGGCTCAGCTGGGTATCGGTATACGAGAACAGTCGCCCTTGCAACAGCGGGTCGTTGGTAAAGTCGATTCCCGGCACCAGGTGGCCGGGGTGGAAGGCCACCTGTTCTGTTTCCGCAAAGAAATTATCGGGGTTGCGGTTGAGGGTCATCTTACCCACGATCTTCACCGGAACCATTTCTTCGGGGATGAACTTGGTAGGATCCAGCAGGTCAAAAGGAAATTTGTGCTCATCCTTTTCCGGGATGATCTGGACGCCCAGTTCCCATTCGGGAAAATGGCCGCAGTCGATGGCCTCCCAAAGGTCGCGGCGGTGGAAGTCGGTGTCTTTACCCGCAATGCGCTGGTTCTCGTCCCAGGCCAGTGACAGCACGCCCTGCAGTGGTTTCCAGTGGAACTTAACGAAATGCGCTTCGCCCTTTTCATTGATGAACCGGAAGGTATGGATGCCAAAGCCTTCCATGGTCCGCAGGCTGCGGGGAATGGCGCGGTCGCTCATCAGCCAGAAAATATTATTGAGAGATTCCGGCATCAGGGAGATAAAATCCCAGAAGGTATCGTGGGCGCTGGCGGCCTGGGGGATCTCGTTATCGGGTTCGGGTTTTACGGCATGCACCAGGTCGGGAAACTTCATGGCATCCTGGATAAAAAATACCGGGGTATTGTTTCCCACCAGATCGTAGTTGCCCTCTTCGGTATAGAACTTCACTGCAAAGCCGCGGATATCGCGGGCCATGTCAGTAGAGCCGCGACTACCCTGCACCGTGGAAAAGCGGGCAAAGACCGGTGTTTTCACCGAAGTATCGTTGAGGAACCTGGCTTTGGTGTATTTGCCCAGGGACTCATACAGCTCAAAGACGCCGTGGGCGCCGGATCCGCGGGCATGAACGATGCGCTCCGGAATGCGTTCGTGGTCAAAGTGGGTGATCTTTTCACGGAGGATAAAATCTTCCAGCAGCGAAGGTCCGCGGTCACCAGCCTTGAGGGAGTTCTGGTCATCGTTGATTTTCACTCCCTGGTTGGTGTTCATCAACTCTCCCTGCGTGTCTGTAGTGAACTTAGCCAGTTGTTCTTTTTTAGGATTGGCACCGCTTTCAAACGGTTCTTTTTCATTTGATTTCATGTTGATGTCTTAAAAGGTGAACAAGGGGAGCTTATACGGCATTTGCCTTTTTAGGCTTAAAGGATCCGGACAAGGCCTGTGAATTCAGGTTGGTATCGGCGATGGTGGACAGCAGTCCGTCGGCCTTTTTTTCTTCCCCCAGGGTTTTGAGCAGTAGGTCCAGGGCGGCCCGTTCGTTCATGATCTTGGCATAGGCCGCCAGGGTGCCGTAGCTGGCGATCTCATAATGTTCCATCTTTTGAGCTGCCCCGATGAGCCCCGCATCGCGGACAGGCCCGGGCGTGGTTTCTTCCAGGATGGAAGCCCCTTCTTTCAGCAGGCCTTCCATGGCGTCGCATTTTTTCCCTTCCGCTTTCATCCCCAGGGAGGCAAAAACTTCCTCTAACCGGGCAACATGACCTTTGGTCTGGTCCAGGTGTTCTTTGAAAGCCGTTTTTAATTTAACGTCCGAGGCGTTTTCCACCAGGTTGGGAAGGGCCTTCACCAATGCGTTCTCCGCCCAGTACATGTCTTTGAGCCCGTCGCCCAGCAAGGCTTTCAGGTCTTTCGCGGGAGCTTCGTTGCCTTTAGCGGGAGCTGCATTCCCTTTTACAGGAGCTGATTTCCCTTTTACAGGAGCTGTTTTCCCTTTTGCGGGGGCTGCTTTGGAAGCAGGCATTTGCTTTGTTGCCATGGGATTTCTGTTTTTGAGGTAAAACAGAAAGTGCAATCATTATGCCCGCTGAACTTGCGGATACCCGTAATCGTGAGGGCAGTTTATAAATAACTCAGCCACCATTTTTCTTTGTGCGACTGTTTGTAGCGGTCGAACCTGCGGCACAGGGGGTACAGCAGTAATACGACGCCGATCCAGACGGCATATACCACCCAGAGGTCAAAGCCATAACCTTGCAGTCCGGGTTCCAGGAGGATAAAACCGTTCAGGATCATTTTCTGCCAGCCGAAACCGGAAAGCCCGGCAAAGAGCATGGCCACCAGGTGGAGGAGGTAGATGTGCGCGATGTAATAAAAGAAAGGCACGCGGCCGAAGGTGCAGAAGAAATTGACCACCGGTCCTTTCCATTTTTCCGACCAGGCCAGGAACAGGAAGGCAGCCCCCAGGGTCATGAGTAAGAACAGGAGAGATGGCGGGTATTTAGAAGGGTTCAGGAAAGCGATCAGGTTTTGTGACAGTGTTGGGTATTGCACGTAAGGGTTGGGATCCCCGTAGAGGCCGATGGCGCGCAGGAGCAGGAACAAGCCGATGGCAAACAAGCCCATATTTTTGAACACCCCCCTCCTTTTGATTGGAGGGTAAGCCGCATCATAATAGCTGCCCAGGCAGTATCCCAGTGACATGACGCCGATCCATGGAATCAGCGGGTATACCACTGTGACCCTGAAATCCTGGAAAAGGAGAAAGGAATCTTGTTTGTGGAGGATGGCCCATAGTATATTGCCGGGGAAGTGAAGTTGGTCCAGCAGGTTATGACCGAAGATCAGCAGCAGGCTGAAAGCCAGAACAGCATTCCGGGGCAACCGAACCAGGAGGGCCAGCACCATCATGCTGATGCCCAGCGACCAGATGGTAGCCAGGTCCACCCCGGGGAAATGCCAGTTGAAGGTCCACCCGAAATTCACCAGGGTCCATTCCACCAGAACCAGCCAGGCGCCGCGTTTCAGTAAAAAAACCGACAGGTCGTTTTTCGATTTCCTTCTACCCACCAGGTAAGCGGAGAGTCCGCAAAGCAAGCTAAAGGCGGGGGCACAGAAATGGGTGACCCAGCGGGTAAAAAAGGTGGGGAGGTTGCTTTGCAGGGGATCGGCGGGGTCGAAGAGGTAGGCGGCATGATGAAAATAATCCCTCACATGATCCAGGGCCATGATGACCATCACCAGTCCCTTCAGCAGGTGCAGGGATGCAATGCGGTTAGGCGTAGGGGTTACCATTTTAATTCAACTCCCGGTATTGCCGGGGAGTCAGGCCGGTTTCTTGTTTAAACAGCCTGGTAAAATGCTGCTGGTATTTAAAGCCCAGTTCATCCGCCAGTTCCTGGAAAGATTTCTGCTGATCGAAGATCCTGGTTTTGGCTTCATCGATGATCCTGGACTGGATATATTCCAGGGCCGTGATACCTGTTTCCTTTTTGATCAGATCTCCGAAATAGTTAGCCGATAAATGCAGTTGAGCGGCGCACCAGTTCACGGTGGGCAATCCCTTTTCCTGCACCTCACCCGAAGCAAAGTAGTCGGCCAGCAGTTTTTCAAAACGCACCAGGATGTCTTTATGCATGGTACTTCTGGTAAGGAACTGCCGGTCGTAATACCGCATGCAATAATTCAGTAACAATTCGATATTGGAAACGATCAGGGTCTTGCTGTGATTGTCCATATTCAGCCGGATCTCTTCCGCTATTTTTTTAAATCCTTCCACAATGGAGCTGCGTTCCCTTTTAGACAGGTGGAGCGCCTCGTTGGCTTCGTAGGAAAAAAAGGAATAGTTCCGGATGGTTTTTCCCAGGTGCGTTCCTTTAAGCAGGTCGGAATGAAAGATCAGTCCGTACCCTTTGGAAACCACCGGCTCGCTGCCGCCGTCTACGGAGTAAGCCTGTCCGGGACCAATAAATACCAGGGTGCCGTCGTCGTAATCATAAGGCTGGCAACCGTAGGTCAATTCCCCGCATTTTTCCAGCTTCAGGAAAACAGCATAGACATTGAAATAAGCTTTCAGCTTCAGCAATTTGGGTTTTTCATTAAACCGCACCACGCTAACCAGGGGGTGCAGGGTCTCCACACCCTCGTGGGTATTGTATTGCTTTACGCTGTCAAACCGTACCAGTTTTTCCATACAGAGCAATTGAAAAATGAAAATAGTCGCTTCCAGGGAGTTTGTCAGGGGTAAGGAGACAAACCAGTAAAACTGGTAAATAAATCCATGATTGGTATAAAAGTCCGGAGTGCAGACCTGCTGACCTTTGCCTTCCGCTAATTTACCAGTAAAGCAATGAAAAAAACCAGTCTTCTTTTGTTAATCGTTCTTACCCGGCTGATGGTCTATTCACAGGAAGCAGACAGCATCCGGACCCAGGTCAGCGGGGCGGTCTCCCTCACCAACAACGGTATTTCCCTGGTGCCGGCATTCAGCCTGGAAAAACCGGCCCTGCTCTTTGACCTGGCGGTCAAAAGAAAGCGGTTCAGTTTTGAGCCCCAGCTGGCCTTCGGGGTGGAGGATGCCAAGCCCTGGTATTTTGTATTCTGGTTGCGGTATAAGCTGGTGGAGGCACGTAAGTTCAAACTGGACCTGGGAGTACATCCGGGCTTTCTCTTCAGTACGATCCACCTGCCGGAGAACGGGGTCAGCAAAGAATATTTCACCACCTCCCGGTTTTTCGTAGGTGCCCTTACCCCTACATATACGATCACCCCGAACATCAGCGTGGGAGCCTATTACCAGCATGCCCGGGGATATAATAGTGACATCCGGCAATCGGATTTTGCGGGCCTGAACCTGAATTTCTCCGATATTCCCCTGGGCGCCAGGTATTACCTGAAAGCAGTGCCGCAGGTGTACTACCTGAAAAACGATGACCAGGATGGATACTACCTGAATACGAATGTTTCTGCCCACAAGAGAGATTTTCCCTTTTCGGTATCCGCGCTGCTGAATAAGAAATTACGGTCGGAGATACCCAGCGACGATTTCCTCTGGAACCTAACGGTCAGCTGGTCGTTTTAGTGGTGATCAGGTCGTTTTAGTTCCGGCATAGAAAAAGAGTTGGTACATTTAAGTACCTTTTATTCCTATGCGCGCATTCCCCCTATTACTGATACTGCTGCTGATACGATACACTGCCTATTCCCAGCATACCCGCGCCCGTGACCTGGGCATACCCTTTGCCGGCAGGCCGGGTACCTTCAATGCCATTACGGATGTGAGGGGGGTGGAAGTAGGTTATAGCACCATTATATCCGGACAAGGAAAGCAGGTGCGGGGAAAAGGTCCTGTGCGTACCGGGGTAACGGCCATCCTGCCACGCGGAAGAAATAACAACCCTGTATATGCGAACTGGTATTCGCTGAATGGAAACGGGGAAATGACCGGCACCACCTGGATCACCGAATCCGGCTTCCTGGAAACGCCTATCCTGATCACCAATACCAACAGTGTGGGTGTGGTGCGCGATGCCGTGTTGAAGTGGTTCGTGGCAACCGGCTGGTACAAGGAAGATTTCTGGTATACCTACCCGGTAGTAGCAGAAACCTACGATGGGTTCCTCAATGATATCTATGGCTTTCACGTGAAAGAGGAGCATGCCCGGGAGGCGTTGAATACTGCCAAACCGGGCCGGGTGGCCGAAGGCAATGTTGGCGGCGGAACCGGTATGATGTGCCTGGGCTTCAAAGGCGGTACGGGTACCGCCAGCCGGGTGGTGACCATCAACGATTCCACCTATACCCTTGGGGTATTGGTGCAGTCTAATTTTGGCGGGAAAAAGAACTTCACCATTGCGGGGGTGCCGGTGGGGCAGGAATTAATGGACACGCTGAACTATGAATTCAAGGCGCCGCCCTCCTACGAACCGGGGGATGGATCTATCATTGTGGTGGTAGCCACCGATGCGCCGCTCTTACCCCACCAGTTGAAAAGGATCGCGGCCCGGGTACCGCTGGGTATCGGTAAGACAGGCGGACTGGGGGAAAATGGTTCCGGGGATATCTTCCTGGCATTTTCCACCGCTAATCCCGACGCGTTTAGCCGGGAAGGCAATACGAAGGTGGAGCAGTTATCCAATGACCGCATCAACCCGCTGTTTGAAGCTACCGTACAGGCGGTGGAAGAAGCCATCCTCAATGCCATGGTGGCTGCTGAAACCATGGAAGGCATCCATGGCAATAAAGCCTATGCGCTGCCCCATGAGCTGGTAAAAGAGATCCTGAAAAAATACAAGCGGTTAAAATAAATAACATGGCACTCAACCGAAGGCATTTCCTGAAATATTCCGGGCTGGGCATACTGCCCGCTGCAACCCCTTTAGGGGCAATTGCTGCTCCCCTTTTTGAAAAAGCCGCCGGCAATGCCGCGTCATCAGGGGTGGTAAACTTTTTTGGAGATGGCTGGATGATGGAACCGGGCGAGTACCTGCAGCAATTGCAAGAAGCGCATGCCGCTGCCGCCATCCAGAAAGACCGTTATGGAGAAGGAGGAGTGGTAGCCGCCTTAGAGCAGGAATTTGCGGCATTGACCGGCAAGGAGAAAGCCATTTTTATGCCCAGCGGAACCATGGCTAACCAGCTGGCGCTGGCGGTGCTGAGCGGGGAGAAGACCAAGATCTTTGTCCAGGATACCAGCCATGTGTACCGCGATGAGGCGGATGCTGCACAATCGGTCTTCCAGAAAAGGCTGCTGCCGCTGGCGCCGGGGCAGGCCTGGTTCACCGCGCAGCAGCTGGAGGAAGCCATTGAGGCGTTGAAGGTGGCGGAAGCCTTTCCTTCGGGAATCGGGGCAGTAAGTATTGAAAACCCGGTGCGGCGGTCGGAGGGCCGGTTCGTACCGTTGGAGGAAATCAAAAAGATCCGAGCGTATTGCACCACCAAGGGGATACCCATGCACCTGGATGGGGCCCGTCTCTTCATGGCCGCAGCCTGGAGCGGCGTCCCGGTAAAAGAATATTCCGCTCATTTTGATACGGTCTATATCTCGCTGTACAAGTACCTGGGAGCCAGCGGCGGGGCGGTGCTTTGCGGCCCGGCGGACATCATCGGCCAGATGCCCCACCTTATAAAAGTGCACGGGGGTAATATGTACGGCAACTGGACCAATGCGGCCATGGCCCTGTACCGGCTGGAGGGGTTTGAGGAGCGCCTGCAGCGGGCTAAAGCAGTGGCCGGTGATTTATTCCGTGAGCTGAACCGGCTGCCGCAGGTAAAGGTGAGCCCGCTACCTGGTGGCACCAATATCTATTCCCTGCAATTGTCTGCCGGAACCGATGGCAGTAAGCTGCAGCGGACCCTGAACCAGGAATACCAGGTGCGGATGATGCGGCCCGATGCCAGCAACCGGGCGCTGGTCTATGTGAATGAAACCCTGCTGCACCAAAGTCCGGATGCCATCTTAAAAGCCTTTACTAAAAGCCTGTGATGTTTTGAGGAAAACCGCGATCCTCACCCTTTCAGGGAAGCCATGTCGATGACGAAACGGTATTTCACATCCCCTTTCAGGAGCCGCTCATAGGCTTCGTTGATCTCCTGCATCCGGATCATTTCTATGTCAGAAACGATGTTATGCTGCCCGCAGAAATCCAGCATCTCCTGGGTTTCGGCGATGCCACCGATCATAGAGCCCGCAAAGGTGCGGCGGTAAGGGATCAGGCTGAAAGCAGCCACCGGCAAGGGGTGTTCGGGTGCTCCCACCAATGCCAGGGAGCCATCCACCCGCAGCAATCCCAGGTAAGCGTTGATGTCGTGCTGTGCCGAAACCGCATCCAGTACGAAATGCAGTTTACCCTGGTAGCGCTTCATCTGCTCCGGGTCTTTGGACAGCACCACCTCGTCTGCTCCCAGCCGCCGGGCATCTTCCACTTTGGATTCGGAGGTAGTGAATACGATCACTTCGGCCCCCATGGCTTTGGCCAGCTTCACGCCCATATGGCCCAGTCCGCCCAGTCCAACGATCCCTACTTTTTTGCCGGGCCCTACCTTCCAGTGGCGCAGGGGCGAGTAGGTAGTGATGCCTGCGCAGAGCAGGGGTGCGGTGGCGGCCAGGTCCAGGTTTTCCGGCACCCGCAGCACAAAGGCTTCATCCACCACAATGCTTTCGGAGTAGCCGCCAAAAGTATGCAGGCCCAGGTGCGGGTCGGGAGAATTGTAGGTACCGGTAGAACCGTTTTCACAATATTGCTCCAGGTCCTCTTTACAATATTGGCAATCGCGGCAGCTGTCTACCAGGCAACCCACCGCAGCATGATCACCCACTTTGAATTTGGTAACGTGGTTGCCTACCCGAACCACTTTCCCAACAATTT
>CBFGLD010000116.1:0-8792 GCA_965649495.1 uncultured Flavihumibacter sp.
GCTTTTCGTTTTCCAGCACATCCAGTCCGGCTGCACGGATCTTTCCCTCCTGCAGGGCTCTTATCACAGCGGCCGTATCGTGCACTTTACCCCTGCTGGTATTCAGGAAGACCGGCTGCCGCTGCAGCAAAGCAAAAAAATCGTCGTTGGCCAGGTGGCGGGTTTCTTCGGTTAGCGGAACATGCATACTGATAACGTCGGCATAACGTTGCACCTGATCCAGGCTGGCCTCGTGCACATGTCCAGCCGCAAAGCCGTAGCGGTATTTATCATATGCCAGCACTGTTACCCCAAATGGTTCCAGGAGGCGGGCAAAGGCCCAGCCGGTATTTCCGTAACCAATAATGCCCACCGTTTTTCCCGACAGTTCCGTACCCCGGTTGGCATCCCGGATCCATTTGAACTCCCGCACCTCGCAGGAACTGCTGTGCAGCTTGTTCAACAGCGAAAGGAGCATGCCGAGTTCGTGCTCTGCCACGGCGTTGCGGTTGCCTTCGGGACTACTCACACAAACGATGCCCCGCGCTTCGGCATAGGGCACATCGATAAGTTCCATTCCGCTTCCGAGGCGCCCGATCCATTTCAGTTTACCCGCGGCATCCAGGATTTCCCGGTCAATCTTCAAGCGGGTGGTCACCACCAGGCCGGTGATATCCTTTACCTGTACTTTCAATTCTTCGTAGGTGATACCTGGTTCATAATGGACACCATATCCTTTCTGTTGCAGGGTTTCAATCATCCAGGGGTGCACTTTGGCCGTGATCAGCACTTTATCCATTTCCATTCATTTTAAACGTAAGGGCAGCAAAATCTTCCACGCTCAGTTGTTCGGCGCGTTGGTTGAAGAGCGGGTCCGCCAGCAGCTCCGGGGTGAAGAGGCCGCGTACGGCATTCCGCAGGGTCTTACGGCGCTGGTTAAACGCGGTTTTAACCAGCAGGGAAAAATCCTTTCGGCTGCGCATAACCGGGATGTCTGTTCTCGGGATCATCCGGATGACCCCGCTCATGACCTTTGGGGGTGGGTTGAAACAGCCCGGTGGCACATCAAACAGGTATTCGACCCGGTAAAAGGCCTGCACCAGCACGCTGATAACCCCGTACACTTTATTGCCCGGATTGGCTGCCACGCGCTGCGCCACTTCTTTCTGGAACATCCCGATCACCCCTTCCACCTGCGGGCCCCATTCCAGTATCCTGAACAGGATCTGGGTGCTGATATTATAGGGAAAATTCCCCACCACGGTAAAGTTCCCTTCAAAAGGAGGGTTCATATCCAGGAAACTCTGGTGGATCAGCTTTCCCTTCAAGGCCGGCCATTCCTTCTCCAGGAATTCCACTTTTTCGGTATCCACTTCCACGGCCCGGAAGTCCACGCCTGTTAATTCCAGCAAATGCTTAGTGAGCGCTCCGCCTCCCGGCCCCACTTCCAGTAATCGTTCGAAAGGAAATTGTTGCAGGGCCTCCACTATTTTGCGGCAGATATTCTCGTCGCGCAGGAAATGCTGCCCCAGGGATTTTTTGAGCGTATACATAGAACCCGCAAAAATACAGTATTGCCCCGCCCTCCGAAATATTGTATTTTTACCCCCTTATCAACCAGCATACATGTCAAACCTTCCCGATAAAAACCGTCCCGTTATAGGAATCAGTTGTGGTGATCTCAATGGCATTGGTCTTGAACTCATTATAAAGACCGTATCGAATAATAAATTACTGGAGGTTTGTACGCCGGTAATTTTTGCCAATAACAAGGCCATCAATTTTTACCGTAAAAACATCCCCGACAGCAATTTCAATTTCCAGGTGATCAAGGAGCTGAACCGGGTAAATCACAAACAGGTGAATGTATTCAACTGCTGGGAAGAGGAAGTTGCCATCACCCCGGGGCAGCTCAGTGAGGAAGGCGGCAAATATGCCATACTCAGTCTTACCACTGCGGTCATGGCGTTGAAGGATGGTACTATCGACGGGCTGGTAACCGCCCCCATCCATAAAAAGAATACGCAGGGAGAAAATTTTCCCTATACCGGTCATACCCCCTATCTCAAAGATGTGTTCAATGCCCGGGAAGTGGTGATGCTGATGGTGGCTTCCAATATGCGGGTGGCCCTGCTCACCGAACATGTTCCGGTAAACGGGGTGGCACCCTTTGTTACCAAAGCCAATATCCTTTCCAAATTGAAGCTGGTAGAGGAGAGCCTGCGCAAGGACTTCGGGATCGACCGGCCCCGGCTGGCAGTGCTGGGATTAAACCCCCATGCAGGTGATGAGGGACTGATCGGTAATGAGGAAGAGGAGATCATTAAACCTGCCATCAAAGAATTTAAGCAGCAGAGCAACAGCATTGTGCAGGGTCCCTTTTCCGCTGATGCCTTTTTTGCGCGGGGTTACCATGAGCGCTTTGATGCCGTGCTGGCCATGTACCACGACCAGGGACTGATCCCGTTCAAATCGCTGGCACATGGAGAAGGGGTGAATTTCACTGCGGGGCTTCCCATTGTCCGCACCTCTCCCGACCACGGCACGGCCTTCGATATTGCCGGTAAAAACCAGGCGGATGAAAGCTCGCTGTATGCGGCCATCTTCACCTGCATTGATATACTCCGCCAGCGCGAAGAATACCGCAATAACCGTAGCAATCCCATGAAAAAGGTGAGCAACCGCTTCCTGGCCAATGCGGTGGACGAACGCATCGAGGAGGAGTAATCACTTACTGAATATTCCTGCAGGAACACCCTGGTTCACCGTATAGCTGGAATAGGTGATGGTCACCCGTCCCTTACCTTCCATACCTGGCCTGGTAACCGGTTTTTTTGAGCTACCCTCATACTCCATGGTCACTGCCTTGGGCAATTTAAAAGTACCGGTATTGAATACCAACACCAATTTATCCGGCAATCCCCAGCGGGCATATTTTCCATACTCCAGTATGGTCTCATAGGTTCCGTTATCGCGGGTGGTAGTGGTGGATTTATAAACAAGTCCCGACCCCTCTTCTACCAGCAGGGTATTAAGTACTATTTCCGACTGGTTGTCAACGGGCAATAACTTGATCACCGCCAGCTTTTTATTGGCGTGTTGGGCATATCCTGCGGGAACCGCCACCATCTCCTTTCCCATCACCAGAGCGTTGAGGCTCAGGTTCACCCCACCTTTCGGAAGAATGGAAATGCCATCCTTTTTCAATATGCGCAACTCATCGGGCTGGCGGAAATACACTTTGACTTTGGAATCGGGGATGGTGATAAAGGAAATATCGGTAACGAGGTCTCCCTCCCCTATATAGTTCTTCACCGACTGAAGTTTCTGCCGCACCTTCGCCAGTACGGCATTGGCATCCTGCGCCAGCAGGTGGTTACTACTGAAGCATACCAGCATCAGCGAGACCAGCATTCCGGTTATGATTTTATTTTTTTTCATCAGCTCAGGATATCTTTTTTCTTAAACAACCAGCTGGCCGCTGCCAGGAAGACGGCGATATGGGATAACAGGATGGCAGCAGACCGTAAAACGGGGCTCCACTGTACCGGGTTATCAAAAAAACCCTTCCACCCGATGATGTGCGAGGTAAACAGGTAAGGCCGGATGGCATGGAAAAAGGGGATGTCAAGGGTGGAAAGAATGGTGAACAGGATGATGATGCTCATAGCGCTGACGATGGGCCCGATGGAGTTATCGGCAAAAACAGAAAGCAGGAATGCCAGGGAAGCCACGGTAGTCATGGCAATTGCGGCGAAACCAAATGCAAATGCATACCGCCAGGGCACATCGGTGGCAGAGAGGACCACCACTTCCTCGCTTTTCAGGATCATCAGGTCGCCCACTCCAAAAACCAATACGGGCAACAGCAGCGAGAGCAGGGCCATCCACAACAGTAACAGGATCGTATAAACGGTAGTAGCCATGAATTTAGCCAGCAGCAGGCTGGTGCGGCCAACGGGCCTGGTGAGCAATAACCGCAGGGTACCCATATTGGCCTCTCCCGCCACCTGGTCTCCCGCCACCAGTGCGATCAGCAGGGGCACCTGCATCAACAGGGTTTGCAGGATGATGAAACAAACGAGGTATCCATTCAATACGTTGCCGCCAATATCGAAACTCACGGTCAGGGATTGCAGGGCAAAGGACACATAGTTGGCGCCGTCTACATAAAATGCCAGGAGGATCAGCAGCACGATGCTGCCGATGGCAACAAAACTGATGTAGGTGCGCGGGCGCCGGAATATTTTGAAGAGTTCAATTTTTAAAAGCTGCCACATGTTGTCTTCCATCGGTTATGGATAAAAAATATTCCTCCAGGGTATTGGTCTTACGAACAGACAGGATGCCGATTCCATTGGCAGCCAGCAGGTGAATCATAGCGGGCACATCACCCGTGTTCATCTGGAGGGATAGTCCGCCGGCTTCCTGCTCCAGTCCGCCGGCCCATGCACTGGATTGCAGCAGTTGGCAGGCCTCGTCTGGTTGCTGTACTTCGATAAAAACCTTATTGACATGGGGATGAAATAAATCCTTAACAGCACCCTGCACCAGGCAACGACCCTTGTCAATGATGATCATGCGGGTGGCTACCTGTTCCATTTCACTGAGCAGGTGCGAAGAAACGAGTACGGTCTTTCCCATTTCCCTGCTGAGCCGCATCAGCAGGTTGCGCATATCTGCTATACCCTGTGGGTCCAGCCCGTTAGTGGGTTCATCCAATATCACCAGTTGCGGGTCATGAACCAGTGCAACGGCTATCCCTAAGCGTTGTTTCATACCTTGCGAATACGTAGCTACTTTGCTATCGGCCCGGGAAGCCAGTCCTACCAGCTCCAGGGTTTCCAGCAGTTCTTTCCGGTCAGGACGAAGGCCATTCATTCTGGCAAACAGGGATAGGTTTTCGTATGCGCTCAGGTATTTATAGAGGTCGGGGCGTTCGATGACAGCGCCCACGCGGTGCAGGATGGAGCTACGATGTAAACGGAGCAATTGCCCGAAGATCCGGATCTCGCCGGAATCGGGACGGATCAGTGACAGCAGCATCCGGATGGTGGTGGATTTGCCTGCACCATTCTGTCCCAGGAAACCATACACATCCCCTTCCTCCACGGTGAAAGAAAGATCATCCACCGCCACCCTGTCACCAAATGATTTAACGAGGTGGTTCACCTCTATAACCGCACCCATTTCCAGTTGTTAATGACAGCTATAACATCCGGCAGTTGGTATTGTTCTGAAAAGGAGCGGGTTCATTTCGTTTTACCTGGTTTGAGATAAGACTGCAGGTTCTTTACGTATTGTTCGAACGCGTTGATCCCGATTTCCGTAATACGGCAAATGGTCTGGGGGTAATTGTCCTTGAATTGTTTGGTGATCTCAATATAACCGGCATCCCTGAGCTTATTCAGTTGCACGCTGAGATTACCGGCCGTTGCATTGGTCTTTTCCCGGATGAAAGTGAATTCAGCTTCTTTCACACTGATCAGCAGCGATACCACGGCCAGTCTCAACGGGGTATGTAATATGGGATCCAGGTCTTTGAACATGATCAGGATCTCCGCTTGGATTGTTGTAATAAAAGGTAACCGGGAACCAGGTAACCCAGCAGGATGGCAATGGCACCGGTCAGCATTTCGTATTTCAGCTCACTGATGGCGAACATGGAAATGCCTGCTATCCAGTTGAGGGCAGCACCCACTACCAGGGGCCGGAACTTGAGCGCGCTACCGTGGATATACATCCAGAATGCATAGAGGATGTAAAAGAAACCCCAGAATTCCACGTCTCCGGGATCGGTTACCACCTGGTAATAGATATTGATGCCCGCCACCATACTGAGCAGGCTGGCAAAAAAGCCTATGCCCAGCTTATCCAGCAAGTCCTGGGCATAGGTGAGATTACGTTTGTGGCTTTTGCGGCGATAAGCGGTGACAATCATCAACAGGACACCCACGGGCAGTGCCAGGTTCCATATCCAGAAAGCGCCTTTCAGGTTCAGCTCCAGCATGAAATAGGTTCCCAGGCTGGCAATGAAAAGGATCCATCCCCAGACCCGCCAGCCAAGGCCGTTTTCGTTGTGTTCTTCGCGGGCCGACTGGATCATCCGGGTGATCAGGGTCAACTGTTCTTCCCCTGTGCCGTCAGCCTCTTTCCAATGATCTTGTTCTAACATGGTATCGGTTTATGACCTTATTTACATTGCGCTAAAAAATATTGCGCCGCATTCATTCCCCATGCCGGGTGCAATTCCGTTTCCGGTTTGTAGACCCGGAACATGGAGATCGATTTTTCAAATATAGGCGCTGCCACCGATTTACCACCACCGAATTGTTCGGGCGTATGGAATTTAGACTGTGCTTCGAGGTAAACCGGTCGTGGATTTGCCGGATCCAGTTGTTTGGCCTGCTCCATATGAGTGGCGGATACCTGACCATACTGCATCCAACGGTTCTGCGGATCCACCATCATCCGGGAGGAAGCGATCATACTGCGGATCACATGCGTTTCACTGTTGGCACTACCTGCCAAAGTCTCTGCTGTCGTGATGAGGGCTTCGGCTTTGTCGGCAATGGCATCCACTTTTGATTTATCCTTTTCCATATATGCGTTCATTACCTGGCAATAGGCGGCATAATAATACGGCAGCCACTGACTTTTTTCAGCCACGCCGATCCTTTCAAAGGTATTGCCAAGATCTGTGAAACTGCCCTCCTGCATGGCCTGGTCCAGTTTCGCAATGCCGGCCTTCATAGCCGCTTCGTATTTGCCCGATTGTGCATGGAGTACCTGGACTGCCGGCAGCCATAAAAGGAGGAATAAAAGCTTTTTCATGTTTGTTTGATTATGGGTGATGTTAATTAAAGATTGCTGTTGATGATATCCTCGGTTCGGTCAACTCCGAAGCTGATAAAACAGCCCAGGAAAAAGAACTGGTTGGCCGGAGGCCGCACCGCCCGCTTCACCGATCCGTTCCACGAATAATTATAATTGTAGACCTGGTTTTGATTCAGGACATTATTAACAGAAAGAACGAATACGGTGAACGCTTTTGCATTTGTCCTTCCAATATTAGGTAGGTAGTTCACGCTGAGGCTGAGATTGTTGTACGCGATGGTTTTCCCCTGGTCAGTAATGATTGTTTTGGTGCCGCTGCCATCGGGCCGGATAGCATAATAATTCCGCCCGCTGGCATAGGAATACGATGCATTGAATTGGGTCTTCAGTTTGGTCACAAACTTTTTAAGGACCAGGGAAGCGGTATGAGAGGCCGCAAAATTGGGTTGGAGCAGGCCTGGGTAATCCAGGTAATTCCGCCTGGTATCCAGGAAAGAATAAGAAACCCAGTAATCGACCCCGCGGAATGTTTTTTTATCGCGCCAGAAGAGTTCTGCTCCTTTCGCATAGCCGGAACCGCTATTGCTGATGACAGGAAATGTTTTTACCAGGTCTTCGTACTTTTTGTAGAAACCTTCCACGCGGAAGGTGTGGGTGGCTGTAAGAACCTGGTAGTTGGCAATGTAATGGGAAGCCCGCGTGTACCGGAGGTCGCGGATCACCACCAGCTGGTTTCTTTCGGGTTTCTGGTAAAAGTTGCCGTAGGCAAAAGACAGCTGGCCCTTCCCGGCCAATTTATAGGCAAGGGATATCCGCGGCGCGATATTGGCCTTTTGCAGCAGGGATGAATGCTCCACGCGGGTGCCGATTTTAGCTGCCAGGTTATTGGTAATGTAGATGTCGGCTTCCAGGAAACCTGCCTTGAAATCATCGTTCAGCAGGGTATTACGGTAAGCTGTATCCGAAAAAGACATGTCATCGGTAAATTGCAGCCACTCTCCTCCGAAGCGCAGGGCATTAAGTCCGGCAAACTTTTTCTCGAATACCAGTTTTACCTGTCCCAGGCTACCACGCAGCCGGCCGCTGAAGGACTTGGTAACAAAGGGCATGTTGGAACTACTTACAGGATCGTTTTGTTGGTCCTGTAGTTGATTTTTGATCTCATCCCGGTTATTGCTGAAGGATGTGCCGAGGAACAGTTTCCATCGATTACCAAGTTGTTCCTTCCAGGAAAGATTCGCATAAACATTATAGTTGGAAAGCGAGAAGGCATTTTTCAGGGGAGTGGAATCTATATCGCCCGTCCGGATACCCAGGTGGTTGCTTTGCCAGGTCCCATAGAATTTCAGGATGCCGGTTCGGGAGGTTTTGAGGCGGAAATTGGCATCACCATAATGCAGTGCGGGTACTTTGAAATAATCCGGCCTTTGGCTGACCAGCTCAAAATAGGGCAGCAGGTTCGTATACGCATAACTTCCCCCCCAGGTGAATGTCTTAGTCTTGTTGAGGTATTGGTACCCGGCGTTTACCCCCACCGAAGAGATCCCGATGCTGGCGGTGCTGCGTTCGGGCATATCGATCGATTCCAGGATCAGCGCACCCGACAGTGCCTGTCCATAGAGTGCTGAATAGCCACCGGAACTGAAGACGGTGCCCTTGAACAAAAAAGGAGAAAAACGGCCACGCTGTGCAATGTCCGGCACGGAACTGAAAAAGAAATTATTTACAAGGGTCCCATCTATAAAAACCCGGGCTTCTTCGCCACTGCCGCCGCGCACAAACAATCCTTCCTTTTCACCCACCTGTTGCGTGCCCGGCAGGGTCCGGATGGCAGCGGTAACGTCGGCATTGGCACTTGCGGTGGTAACAATATCTATGGAGTTCAGTACGGTGGTGCGTTTGGTATCCGATGCCTCAAAACTACCGGCAGTAATGACCACGGACTTCAGTTCATCGGTTGGTTCCCGAAGCTGCAC
>CBFGLD010000117.1:0-8744 GCA_965649495.1 uncultured Flavihumibacter sp.
CTTTTCTTATTTTAACCCATCTCAGGCCTCACCGGCTCCGGATTTACTGCTACCGGTTTTCTTGCCGGTTTCCGATGCCTTTTTCAACCGGCCCGCTGTTTTCAGTTGTTGCTGTATGATCCACTCCAACTGCCCGTTCACACTCCGGAACTCGTCGGCTGCCCATTTTTCCAGGGCCTTGTACATGGATTCGTCCAGCCTTAATACAAAACTCTTCTTTTCACTCACGATATTGGTTTTTTTGACCTTACTGGTATAATGATCCGGCATTCAAAATGGGGGTTGCCGCTTTCTCCGCACACAGTACCACCATCAGGTTACTGACCATGGCTGCCTTCTTCTCTTCGTCGAGGTGTACGATCTCTTTTTTGGACAATTCCTCCAGGGCCATTTCCACCATGCCAACCGCACCTTCCACGATCTTGGTGCGCGCGGCAACAATAGCGGTTGCCTGTTGCCGTTGCAACATGGCTCCCGCGATCTCAGGCGCATAGGCAAGATGGCTGATCCGGGCTTCTGTTACCTGGATACCTGCCGGTGATAATCGGTCGTTTAACTCCTTCTCCAGCAGTTCATTTACTTTTTCACCACCGCCCCGTAAAGTGATATCCGCATGCTTGTCCTCAAATTCATCGTAGGGAAAGCTGGTTGCCAGGTGACGCACTGCTGCTTCACTCTGAATACGGACATACTGCATGTAATCCTCCACATCAAAGGCCGCCTTGTAGGTATCCGAAACTTTCCAAACGATCACCGCCGCGATCTCAATTGGATTACCCAGTTTGTCGTTTACCTTCAGTTTGCTGCTCTCCAGGTTCTCGGAACGCAGTGAAATCTTCTGCTTCATGAACAAGGGGTTCACAAATTTCAACCCATTCTCCCGGGCCGTACCTACATACTTGCCAAAAAAGGTAAGGACCCTGGAATGGTTGGGACTGATCACAATCAATCCGATTGCCAGGAAGATGCTGACCAACAGCGACAATACCCCCCATAAAACAAATGATACCCGGCCATCACCGTTCACAAACAGATAAACCGCAAGAGCAAGGGTGATAAGACTTACCAGCAGCGCAAGGTAACCCGATACGGGCCTGACGATCTTTTCCATAAAATCAGTTTGATATTAATATGATATCAAATATAGGGAATATTTCTCATTCCTCATCCATCTTCCCGAAGAGGTATCTGGCCAGGAGGAGGGCTGCTACCAGGATCAGAATACTGGCATATCCCAGCCATCCGTAGCGCAGGATCTTACCCCCGTCGCCCTGTACCACTACCAGCCCCGCAATGAAAGAGGCGGTGCTGGTCCCCAGTTGTTGCAGGCTGCTGTTGAAACTCATGAAGCTTCCCCGTTGGGAAGGTTCCACCAGGTTGCTGATCATGGCCTGGGCGGTTACCCCCCGTCCGGTGGACAAGATGAACCAGGCGGCAAACATCACCAGCACAAATACAAAAGGTATGGGCCGCAGGTGGGTGATGGCAAATACAAACACCAGGCTGATCAGTACACTGGTAGTAAATACCGGAAGTTTTCCAAAACGATCTGCCACCCGTCCCAGTATGTTGGCGGCAAAAAAGGACGCTATCCCTCCCACGAGATAGATCATGGGAGTATGCGATTTGCTGAACCCCATATTGAATTCCATGAAAGGGTTGATGAAAGGAATGATCAGGAAATGCCCCATCATGATCAGGGCAGAAAACAAAAGGGCCAATAATTGTTTACGGTTTTTGACAACATCGGTCAGCGTTTGTAACACCTTACGGCCTTCCTCCCGGTCATGCATATGTGCATCCATGGGAGGTATGTACTTTACCAGCATGGGCAGGAGTATCACCCCCAGTAGCGCTACCAGCAAAAAGGGGGCATGCCAGGACATCAGGTTGGCCAGGTACAGTGCAAAGGGTACTCCCAGGGTGGAGGCTACTGCAAAGGCACTCATCACCGCTCCCATTGCTTTACCCCTTTCCTCGTAGGCAAACAGGTCTGAGATAATGGAAAGCACCTGCGCGCTGATCAGTCCGCCAAATAAACCGGCCAGCAACCTCGCTGCCAGCAAAAGGGTGTAAGAAGGTGCCAGCCCGCAGGCCAGTGTTCCCAACAGGAAACCGGCATAGGCAATCACCAGTACTTTTTTCCGGGGGAACCGGTCTACAAAAAATGCAGCTGCAAAACCACTGAAAGCGGCACTAAGGGTATAGGCCCCCACCAGGTTGGTGAATGCGGCCGGACCGATGCCGAAATAGGGCATCAGGTAATTTCCCAGCGGCATCATGATCATGAAATCAAGGATATGTGTGAAGTTCAGTGCCGCCAGCAGGTAGAGGACAATCTTATGTTTGGATCCCAAATAACAGGTTATTAGACCGCTAATATCCTACAGATCCGTCACGCACCCTTATCTTTTTCTTGCCGGCATTCTTTTTTTCGAATTCCAGCACTTCCTTGGGTTTCGCCACTTTTTTGGCACTTACGCTCATGGTATCCTTTGCGAGGCTGGGTGGCTCATTCCCCTTTTCGATCTTTCCTAACCGGTAGAACTCTGTTTTGGTGATGAAGCCGGTGGCCGGGTCGTAAAATTTCCAGGTTCCGTGTTTCAGGGAAGACCCTTCGTTCTTGACGATCACCTGGGTAAAATGATCCTGGAATAACACATCTTCCACGTCAATGGTATCATAGAGTTTGTCAGGGTTAAAGGCTCTCCAGCTCTCTTCCCTGGTGAGGTTTCCGGCCATATTGAAGTACTGGCTCATACCATCCTGGAATCCCCAGCGGTAATTTTCCACTGCCAGCAGGTCGCCCATCAGGGAGTATTTGCGCCAGGCACCTTCCTTACGGTCATCCACATATTCTCCTTCTTCTTCAAACCCCCGCTCCCCTCTTACCGTTTCAAAGCGGTTCACCCAGGGCCCCTGTTTCCTGCCCTGGAGGTCTACCCGGTTCAGGGTATCGCCTTTCACCCCGATGATATAATCCTTCCACTGCGCCATGGCAGTGGTGGAAGTAAAGAACATGATGAAAAGAATCCAACGCATTGTTAGTATGTTTGATGATACAATAGTATAACGAAACCCCGGCCATTATGTTATCTGCTTTATTCCGCACCAACAAATATGCCACGCTTTTTTTGTTCCTCCTGGTATCACAAAGCTACGCCCAGATCACCCCCAGTTCCGCAACCGAACGTCTTAAAGGAATGCAAAAGCGCGAAGCCATGGATGCCGCCAGCCCTTTCCGCGACATCCGTTTCCGCAATATAGGCCCCTCTATCATGAGCGGCCGTGTCATAGACCTGGAAGTGAACCCCGCCGACCCTACCGAATTTTATGTGGCCTATGCCACGGGTGGACTCTGGCATACCACCAACAACGGCCAGTCCTTCACCCCCATTTTTGACCAGGAAAGAGTGATTGGCATCGGAGATATCGCCGTCAACTGGACTGCCCCCGCGCGGATCATCTGGGTGGGTACCGGTGAAGAGAATGCCAGCAGGTCCACCTATGCCGGCATAGGCATGTATAAATCAACGGATAACGGCAAATCCTGGGACTGGCTCGGCCTTCCCGGCTCCCAGCATATCTCCAAGGTCCTGCTTCACCCTTCCGATCCCCTGGTAGCCTGGGTATCGGTCATCGGTAACCTTTATTCGGCCAGCCCCGACAGGGGCGTTTATAAAACCACGGATGGCGGGGCCAACTGGAAACAGGTGCTGTATACCGATGTCAATACCGGGGTCATAGACATGGACCTCAATCCTTCCAACCCGCAGGAAATATTTGCTGCCACCTGGTTCCGGACCCGCAGTGCCTGGAACTTTGTGGAAAGCGGCCGTACCAGTGGTATCTATAAAAGCAGCGACGGCGGAACCAACTGGCAGTTGGTCAGCGGAGCCGGATCAGGATTCATCCAGGGCGAGGGTGTAGGCCGGATCGGACTGGCGGTGTATCCCAAAAACCCATCCATCGTGTACGCCGTAGTGGATAATCAGCATCCCCTTCCCGATACTGCTCAGCAAAAGGCGGATACTATTTACACCCTGGCCGAACTGAAAAACCTCAGCAAGGAATCCTTCCTGCAGCTGGACGATAAAAAACTCGAAAATTTCCTGCGCGCCAACCGCATGCCGAAAGAATATTCCGTTAGCAGGATCAAGGAACAAGTGCAAAGCGGTAAGATCCAGCCATCAGCCCTCTACGATTATTTTTTTGTGGATGATGGCTTCCAGAACAAATCCGTGACCGGTTGCGAAGTGTACCGCAGTGAAGACGGTGGCAGATCCTGGAAACGAACGCACGACAAACAGATCGGGATTTTCAGCACTTATGGGTATTATTTTGGCAAGATCTACGTTTCACCGGTTAACCCCGATAAACTGGTCATACTGGGCATCTATGCCCAACTTTCCGAGGATGGTGGAAAAACCTTTCGCACCATAGATAAGGCGAATGTTCACTCCGACCATCATGCGCTTTGGATCAACCCCTCGCGCGATGGTCACATGATAAATGGTAACGATGGCGGCTGCAATATCACCTATGATAATGGTGCCAACTGGTTCAAAGCCAACACCCCCAGTGTGGGTCAATTCTATTCCATTGCACTGGACAGCGCCAAACCGTATAATATCTATGGCGGACTCCAGGATAATGGCAGTTGGTACGGACCTTCCACCCATAAGGAATCCATTGGGTGGACTGATGAAGGTGCTTATGCTTTCAAGCGGATTAACGGAGGCGATGGCATGCAGGCGCAGGTTGACACCCGCAACAACCGTGTGGTCTACAGCGGATCACAGTTCGGGTTTTACAACCGGATAGATCTGGATAAAGGAGACCGGAAGCTGGTTCGTCCCCGCCACGAATTAGGCGAAGTACCCTTGCGATTCAACTGGCAAACACCTATCCTGCTCAGTTCCCATAACCAGGATATATTGTATATCGGCTCCAACCGCTTTCACCGCTCCCTGCAAAGGGGGGAACAAATGACCACGACGACCGGTGATCTTACCAACGGAGCCAGGGCAGGTGATGTACCCTATGGAACCATCACCACCATCAGTGAATCGCCACTGCGCTTTGGCCTGTTGTACATAGGCACTGATGATGGCAATGTGGCCATCAGCAAGGATGGAGGCAACAGCTGGAAACAGCTTGTCCCACCTGGCAAAACCGTGAAACCAGGGGCAACTGCCAACTCAGGTAAAAAATCCACCCGGGCAAAGTCGCAGCAGGTTAGCAATGTTTTGCCTGGCGGGCTTTATATTTCCAGGGTGGTGGCCAGCGCCTGGAAGGAAGGCAGAGTGTATGTGACCCTGAACGGGTATCGAAACGATCACTTCAATGCGTATGTATATGTCAGTGATGACTACGGCAGCACCTGGATGCAGCTGGGAAAAGAATTACCGCTGGACCCGGTTAACGTTATAAGGGAAGATCCTGTGTCAGAAAAGATCCTCTATGTGGGTACCGATGGTGGTCTCTATGCTTCGGTTGATGGGGGGCGTGCGTTCCACTCCTTTAACGGCGGAATGCCAAGGGCCATTCCGGTCCACGACCTCGCCATTCATAAAGGAGAAAATGAGATCGTGGTAGCCACCCACGGACGCAGTCTTTATATCGGCAAACTGGACCAGGTGCAGCAGCAGGCGGCCAAGGATTAATACCTGGCAGGAAGCCGGCCGGTTGGTCAGGCTGCCATGGGGGTCAGGCGTCCATCAAAAAAGCAACCGCCAGCTCATATCCCTTCAGCCCCAGTCCGCAAATTGTGCCGCGGGCCTTTGCCGATACATGGCTCAGCTTCCGGAAATCTTCGCGCGCATGTACATTACTGATATGAACTTCCACCACAGGTGCTTCAATGGCCGCAATGGCATCACCGATGGCAACGGAAGTATGCGTATAACCGCCTGGATTCAGGATAATGCCACTAACGGTAAAGCCTGCTTGCTGTAACGCATTGATCAGTTCTCCTTCCACATTACTCTGGAAATAACTGAATTCAACAGCAGGGTATTTCGCCTTCAGCGATTCAAGAAACGATTCAAAATCCTGCGAACCGTATACCCCGGGCTCGCGTTTCCCCAACAGGTTGAGGTTGGGACCATTGATGATGGCTATCTTCATTTGGTAAAAGTAATCAATCCAACAGCTTCGCATATACATAGAGGCTGATATACCGCCCATTCTTTATCTCACAGTCCCGGAGCTTCCCTTCTTTGCTGAAACCGCAATTCTCCAGCAAGCGGCAGCTGGAATCGTTTCCTTCTTCTACCCAGGCTTCCACCCGGTGGATCTTCCAGAGGGAGGGCATGGCTTCCAGCATCACGGGAAGGATGCCCCGCATGATCCCCCTTCCCCAAAAGTCGGGGTGCAGCCAGTACCCGATCTCGATCTTTTCATGGCGGCTTTGGTAATTGTTACACCCACAGGCTCCCACAGGCAGGCCCGTCTGCCCCGAAACGATCTTCCACCACCCGCCTGTTTCATTTTGCAGCAGGTCTTCGTAAAAATCCATCTGTTCAGAAGTTGCTGCATAGCTGTAAAAACTGACCCCGTAAAACGGGATCACCTGGGGATGGCTCAGCAACTCGAATACAAATTGCTGGTCGGCCCTCACCAGGGGCTCCAGCCGGTATCCTTTTGCCTGCAGTACCGGAAGTTGGGTCATACCTAAAAATAAAAAAAGCCGGTGAGTAGTGTTCACCGGCTGGTTTAAATATAATGTGATCCGCTTATTTTTTATGTTCCCGCACCAGGGTCAGGAAATCGTCAAACAAGTAACGACTGTCGTGTGGACCAGGTGTACTTTCCGGGTGGTATTGAACTGAAAATGCCGGCTTGCCTTTTACCCGGATCCCTTCAATGGATTGGTCGTTCAGGTTCACATGGGTGATCTCGATATGATCAGCATGCTTCACCGCCTCGGGATCCACGCCAAAACCATGGTTTTGGGTGGTGATCTCACACCTGCCTGTGATGATATTTTTCACCGGGTGATTCAGTCCGCGGTGGCCGTGGTGCATCTTAAAAGTCGGGATACCATTGGCCAGCGCCAGCAGCTGGTGGCCCAGGCAAATCCCGAACAGAGGCTTTTCTTCTGCCATGATCGATTTCACCGTTTCCACGGCATAGTCCATCGGGGCAGGATCGCCGGGACCGTTGGAGATAAAATATCCATCCGGGTTGAACGCTTTCACCTCTTCAAAAGGAGTCTTGGCAGGGTGAACCCGTACAAATGCTCCCCGCTCAACCATGCATTCCAGGATATGCTTTTTAACGCCGTAATCCATTACAGCAATTCGAATATCACTGTCCGGATTACCCAGTTCATAAGGGGTATCGGTACTGACCTTGCTGGCCAGCTCCAGCCCATTCATGGAAGGCACTTCCTGCAGCATTTCCTTCAGCTTCTCCACATCGGATATTTCAGAGGAAATAATACAGTTCATGGCACCTTCGGTGCGCACCTTGGCAGTCAACGCACGGGTATCCACTCCTTCGATGGCAACAATATGGTTGGCTTTCAGGTATTCATCCAGGGAACCTTTTGCCAGGCGGCGACTAAATTGTTCTTCCAGGTTACGGGCAATGATGCCTCGTACCTTGACAGTAGAAGATTCAATGTCTTCGTCCTTCACACCATAATTGCCGACATGCACGGTGTTCATAATGATTACCTGGCCATAATAACTGGGATCGGTGAATACTTCCTGGTAACCGGTCATGCCGGTATTGAAACAAAGTTCACCGGTGGTGGTACCGATGGTACCGAATGCCCTACCATAGTGAACCGATCCATCCTCCAGTACGAGAATAGCTTGTTGTTGGGGTGCTTGCATCATTATTCTGGAAAAAAGTTTTGCAAATATCTGTAAAAAAAAGGCAGAATGGAAAACCATTCTGCCCTTATTGAAAATCAATCATTCATCCTTACTCAGCTGCTTTTTCTTCTTTTGGTTCAGCAGGAGCTTCGGTTGCTGCGGGAGCAGCAGCTTCGGCTGCGGGTGCATCAGCAGCGGCTTTCTTACCACCACGGCGCGTACGCTTGGCGGGTTCTGCCTTCGCTTCCGCTTGCTTACCATACACTTCGTTGAAATCAACCAGCTCAATCATTGCCTGCTCGGCATTATCACCTACCCGGGTGCCCAGCTTGATGATACGGGTATATCCACCAGGACGACCAGCTACTTTTGCAGCCACCGCATCAAACAGTTCAGCAACGGCCTCCTTATTCTGGAGGTAGCTGAACACAACACGACGGTTGTGGGTATCGTTGGTTTTGGCCTTGGTGATCAGCGGCTCTACGTATACCCGCAATGCCTTGGCCTTGGCCAGGGTAGTTACGATACGCTTGTGCTGGATCAGGCTGATGCTCAGGTTGGCCAAAAGGGCCTCGCGGTGGGCTTTCTTACGGCCCAGGTTGTTGATCTTGTCTCCGTGACGCATGACGTTTAAGTTTTACCGGCTGCACCGTGTCAGGAATTGCAGCCTACGTTATAAATAAAAATCCTTCTGTATTAATCAGTCTTCCTTATCAATACCCAGCTTGGCCAGGTCCATGCCAAAGCCCAGTCCACGCTCGTGCAATACCTGCTCGATCTCGGCCAGGGACTTCTGACCAAAGTTGCGGAACTTCATCAGGTCTTGCTGCTCGTACTGAACCAGCTCACTGAGGGAATTGATCTTGGCAGCTTTCAGGCAGTTGAACGCGCGAACGCTCAGGTCCAGGTCCTCCACGG
>CBFGLD010000118.1:0-8714 GCA_965649495.1 uncultured Flavihumibacter sp.
TGCATAACCGGCAGGTCCGAATCGGACCCCATGATAATTCCTACCATTATTGTTCCTGCTTTAAATAAGATACAAAAGAACTGATTTTTTATTGATTCACCTCGCCTTTCAGCCGCATCAGCTCGATCTCGGCCACCTTGGCATTGTAACGCGCGGCGATCAGGCGGTTGTATCCATCGTTCAGGCTGATCTGTGCCTCGCGCAATTCGATATAGGTGCTGACACCCAGGCGGAATCTTTCCAGTGCAATGTTTACATTTTCTTTTGCCAGTAGTATGTTTTCTTCTTCCAGTACCAGGTTCTGTTTCTGGAGCTCATAATCCTTGTAGGCATTTTTAACGGCAACCTCCACCATCAGCCGCTGGTTGTCAAGTTGCAGTTGTTGCTGGAACAGGCCCAGTTTTGCCTGCCTCACCTGCCGCGTTACATTGAAGCCATTGAAAATGGGTATGCTGGCGGATATGCCGTATACCAATCCGCCCGACTGGCGGTAGGGAAGGGCAAAGGGGTTCAGGTTCTTGGTATTGTTTACCTGTGTAAAGTTGTAAGAGGAGTTGAGGCTAACGGTTGGATAGTAACCGGCCCTGATCTCACGGAGTGCTATATTCGAAATTTCTATATTCTTTTTGGCCAGCTGCAGTTCCGGGTTAGAAAGGTCAATGCTGCCCAACACTTCTCCCAGCGTTAATGCCTCATTGATGGGGATAGAGTCTACCACATCGTAATTGATCCCGGCCTGTATGCCCATCTGCTGGTTCAACTGTTCCTTTAATTGCGCGATCAGTGTATTCTGGCGGTACTGGGAAGAGGTGAATGCGTTGAGGTCTACCTTCGCCTGCAGTAATTCCGGCTTGGCGCCAAGGCCCACCATCAGTTTGCGGTCGGCCAGTTTCACCCTTTCTTCACTGATGCTTTTTTGTTCTATGATGGCATTCAGCTGTTGTTTTTGCTGCACAATATTGAAATAGGTGGCCAGTACCTGGGCAATGGTATTGTTCACCTGCGCCCTTATCTGGAGGTCGCCGAGTTTTACCAGCTCACGGATCCTGTCTCGTGTTGCAAACATCCGGAAGCCATCAAACAGTACCCAGTTGAGTTGCACTCCCAGGTTCAGGGAATTGGAGGTGGAAAGTCCCGCCGTGTCTTTGCGGCTGGTGCTCCGGTAGGCCAGGGAATCCTGGTTGCGGGTGAAGTTCTTGGATACCGTGCCGTTCAGCTGTGGCAGGAAGGCTGTATAGAGATAGGATTCGTCTATCGCGTAAGCTATCGAATCGTTCTTGGTGATCCGGATATCATAATTGTTCCGGAGCGCTGAGGCAACCGCCTGCTCTACCGCTAGGGTTTGTTGTGCTATAGTTATACCAGGGATCGCGGAAAGTAAAAGGAACCAAAAAATGCTTTGCTTCATAGATCTTTATTTAGGCCGATACGGGTACGGTAACTGCGGTATCCAGCTCGCTGTGCGCCGATTTCCTGGTTGACATATACGAATACATGGCCGGGATAACATACAGGGTGAGGACCAGGGAAAACATAATACCTCCCACGATCACGATACCCAATGGTATCCGGCTGGTGGAGGCGGCTCCCAGCGATAAGGCCAGTGGCAGGGCACCAAGTGACATGGCCAGGCTGGTCATCAGGATGGGTCGGAGGCGACTAACGGCCGCTTCGATAACAGCCGGTCCCCTGCGCAATCCTTCCATTCGCTTATGATTGGCAAACTCCACGATCAAAATGCCGTTCTTGGTCACCAGCCCAATCAGCATGATCATCCCGATCTGTGAAAAGATATTGATGGTTTGGTCGAATATCCAAAGCGATAACAGGGCTCCGGCTATGGCCAGGGGTACCGTCAGCATGATCACCAGCGGGTCGATAAAACTCTCAAATTGTGCGGCCAGGATCAGGAAGATCAACCCCAGCGCCAGCAGGAAGGCAAAGCTGGTATTACTGGCGCTCTCCGCAAAGTCGCGCGAGGAGCCAGATAATTGCGTGGAGAAGCTTTCGTCCAGCAGCCGGTCGGCAATACCCTCCATTTCCTTGATGCCATCCCCGATGGTCTTTCCCGGTGCCAGCCCTGCCGATATGGTGGCGGATTTATACCGGTTGAAGTGGTAGATGGTGGGCGGCGTGGTCTCTTCTTCAAAGGAAACGATATTATCCAGCGAAACGCTCTGCCCGGTATTGCTGCGTACGTATACTGCTTTGAGGTCGGTGGGCTCATCCCGGTCATTGCGGGCCAGCTGACCGATCACCTGGTACTGTTTCCCGTCCTTGGTGAAATATCCCAGCCTGCGGTTGCTGAGCGCCAGTTGCAGGGTGGTGGACACGTCCTCGATGGAGATGCCCAATTGGCTGGCCTTCAGGCGGTCAATGTTCACGCGGAGTTCCGGCTTGTTGAACTTCAGGTCGGCATCCACACCCTGGAATACCGGGCTTCGGTTGGCTTCATCCAGAAATTTCGGCAGCACCTCCCGGATTTTTTCAAAGTTCACATTCTGGATCACGAACTGCACGGGTAGTCCACCCCGGCGGTTCACCTGGATGGTCTGCTCCTGGATGGCAAAGGCCCTGCCTTCATTAAAGCGCGGGAGGTTTCGGTTTACCATATCCACGATTTCCTGCTGGCTCCGTACCCTTTCCTCGGGGTCTACCAGCAGCATCCGCAGGAAGCCGGTATTGACTGAGCCCGACCCGGTAAAGCCCGGTGCCGTAACCGTTATCATGACTTTCTTCTCCGGAACGCTGTCCATCACGAACTGGCCGATGCGGTCCACATACTTATCCATATAGTCAAAGGAAGTTCCTTCCGGAGCCGTGATGGAAAGCCGGAACTGGCTCCTGTCTTCCATGGGCGCCAGCTCCGATTGCATATTGGAGCCAATGAAATAAATGATACCGAAACAAACGGCGATGATGATAAAGGCCATCCACCGTACACGCATAAACGAAGACAGGGTCCGGCGATAGGAATCTTCCAGCCACCGGAAGAAGGGCTCGGTCTTGTGGTAGAACCAGGAATGTTTCATATTCTTCCTGGTAAGTTTAACGTTTAGTACAGGCGTCAGCGTTAGCGATACAAATGCAGAGATCAGTACTGCTCCTGCCACCACGATCCCGAACTCGCGGAACAGCCGTCCCACGAAGCCTTCCAGGAATACGATGGGCAGGAATACCACTGCCAGCGTAATGGAGGTTGCTATGACCGCAAAATAGATCTCCTTGGATCCTTCCTTGGCGGCCTGCCACTTGTTCATGCCTTTTTCCATCTTCTTGAAAATGTTCTCCGTTACCACGATGCCATCATCCACCACCAGTCCCGTTGCCAGTACAATGGCAAGCAGGGTCAGCACATTGATCGTGAAACCGAATAAATACATGATGAAAAATGCACCGATCAACGATACGGGGATATCGATCAGCGGGCGGATGGCAATAATCCAGTCGCGGAAAAAGAAATAGATGATCAGTACCACCAGTACAAATGCGATCAGTAAGGTTTCTTCCACTTCCAGAATAGAACGCTTGATGAATTTGGTCTGGTCCAGCGCAATATCGGTGGTGAGGTCGGCCGGGATCTCTTTCTTGATCTGTTCATACCTTTTATAAAACTCATCGCTGATGGCAACATAGTTGGAACCCGGCTGGGGGATGATGGCCAGTGCGATCATCGGGATGGTACTTTCCTTCAGGATGGTCTCTTCGTTTTCCGGGCCCAGCACTGCTTCGCCCACATCCTTTAATCGGATGTCTGCGCCGTTCACTGTTTTGATGATAATATTGTTGAATTCCTCTTCCGTGTTCAGGAGCCCGAATGTGCGGACCGATAGTTCCGTGGCATTGCCCGAGATCTTTCCCGAAGGCAGTTCCAGGTTCTGGGTGCGTAATGCCGCCTGAACATCCGAGGGGGTAAGCCCATAGGCGGATAGTTTGGATGGGTCGAACCAGATGCGCATGGCATAGCGCTTTTCTCCCCATATCTGGATGCCGCTCACGCCGGGAATGGTCTGCAGCCGTTCCAGCAGGTTGTTGGTGGCGTACTCGGTTACCTGCAACTGGTTGCGGGTATTGCTCTGCACCGTCATGGCCAGGATAAAATCGGCGCTGGCATCAGCCTTGGATACCACCGGCGGGGCATCCAGGTCGTCGGGTAAGGACCGGCTGGCCTGTGATACTTTATCACGTACATCATTAGCCGCTGCTTCCAGGTCAATGGACAGGTCAAACTCTACCGTGATATTACTGGTGCCCTGGCTGCTGCTGGAAGTGATGTTTTTTACCCCGGCTATCCCGTTCACCGCTTTTTCCAGGGGCTCGGTGATCTGCGATTCAATGATGTCGGCATTGGCACCGGGGTAGGAGGTGCGCACGTTCACAATGGGAGGGTCGATGGCGGGGTAATCGCGTACACCCAGGAACTTATAGCCAATAAGTCCAAATACAATGATGACGATATTCATCACTATGGCCAGCACGGGCCGCCGGAGGCTCAGTTCTGATATGTTCATCTTGTTTTAATTCAGTTTGATGATTTGTAGTTTCGATTCCGGTTTAATGGCCAGGAGCCCTGTGATGATAACCGTATCTCCTACATTCAGTCCGGATGTTATCTGCACATTAGTGGAATCCCGGATCCCGGTGGTTACTGTTTCGAAAGCGGCTGTACCATCCCGGTAGACGATGACTTTCTTGAACCTGGCCTGGGGGATGACCGCCTGCGAGGGTACCATCAGGGCATTGTTGTCCTGCCCGAAGTCCAGCGCTACCTTTGCAAAAGCACCGGGTATCAGCTTGGGGTCCTTGCCCAGCACTACTGCCCTGACCCGCAGGCTGCGGGTATCTTCCATCACCGCTTCCTCGGTTGCCAGCACCCGTGCCAGTATATTTTTATTCACCCCTTCGATCGTGAAACCCACCGTTTTACCGGTGACTATCTTACTGCTGTATTTTTCCGGTACGGTGAATTCCAGCTTAAGCTGGTCTTCCTGGCGGATGGTGGTGATCAGGGTGGATGGAGTTACGTAAGCGCCCATACTTACGCTGCGCAATCCCAGGCGGCCGCTGAAGGGCGCCCGGATCTCGGTTTTGGCGATGGAGGTCCGGATCAGTTCCATATCGGCTTTTACGTTGCTCACCTGCAGCACACTCAGGTCGTACTCCTGCTTGGAGATCCCGTCAATCTTCAGCAGGGCTTCCAGCCGCTGGGCCGACTTTTCATATATGTCCAGCTGCACTTTCAGCTTCTGCAACTGCGCCTGCAGGTCACCGTCATACAGCTTCACCAGCAGCGCACCCTTTCCCACATACTGCCCTTCGCGTATATTGATCTGTGTGATACGCCCGCTCACTTCGGGGCGCAGTTCTGTAGATTCATAAGGCATCAGCGTTCCCGGCACTTCCAGCTTTTCACTTACCGAGCTGGCCTTTACCACTACCGCTTCCACCCGAAGGGCCTGCGGCGCACGACCACTACCCCCCGGGCCTGGTGGTGCAATCTTTTTCTCGTCTTTTGACTTGCAGGAGGCCACCAGGGTCAGGCCTGACAGTACCAGGATACCGATACGGAATATGCGTATAGATGCCATTGAGTTGTGCTTGTTTAAGGTTGGAACAATGGTAAAATTAACAGATTTAGGAAATGTTTGTTTTACACTCCCTCCCAAACACCTCCTAAAAGGCAAAACGCCCGGTAAAACTTTATAAAAGGTTACCGGGCCTTATGAGTGGAATCGTCAGATCTTGTTTTTCATCAGGCTATTACCCTAAGGGTTCGCTTTACCTGGTGGGCCTTCCGTACCAGGTCGTGCTTGTCTTTCCCTAAAATGGTCACATGGCCCATTTTCCTGCCCGGCCTGGTTTCTTTTTTACCATATAGGTGAACGAAGACCCCTTCCATAGCCAGCACTTCTTCGATGCCTTCGTAAACTGCCGGACCGCTGTATCCTTTTTCGCCGATCAGGTTCACCAGCGATGAAGGTGTAAGGGCTGCCGTTGGTCCCAGCGGGTAATTGAGCAGCAACCGCCATAACATATCATATTGCGAGGTTAGGTGCGCTTCTATGGTATGGTGCCCGCTGTTATGAACGCGCGGGGCTGTTTCATTGACCAGTATCTCTCCATTGCGTTCCAGGAATAATTCGATGGCGAAGAGCCCGGGTGATTGCAGGTCCTTGGCCAGTTTGAGGGCAATGGCCTCGATGCGCCAGAGATGTTTGTCTTGCAGGTCGGCGGGTGCCAGCTGCAGGTCCAGCAGGTTCAGGTAAGGGTCAAAGACCATCTCCACCGGCGGGTACAGCGCCGTTTCTCCCTTGCTGTTGATGGCTACCAGGATGGCGATCTCTTTTTCGATCTCTACCTTTTTCTCCAGCACACTGGGGGCATCAAATCCCAGGGACAGCTCCTCGGGGGAATGGATGATCTGAACACCCTTGCCGTCGTAACCTCCCTCGCCCAACTTTTGCGCTGCCGGCAAAAAACCGGTATGCAATTCCAGTTCCAGTTGGTTCTGCACCGTTACAAACCCGGCGGTGGGAATGCCATTGGACTGGTAAAATTCCTTTTGACGGATCTTGTTTTTGATGATTCGCAGGGCTGCCGGGCGGGGGATCACCTGCACCCCTTCCGCTTCCAGCTTTTCCAGGGCATCCACATTCACCGATTCAATTTCTATGGTGATGGCATCCAGCCCTTTGCCAAAAGCATACACATCGTCAAAGTTGCGGATATCACCTTTTACGAAGCGGTGACAGAGGTGGGCAGCCGGGCATTCATCGTCGTTTTCCATCACCCAGGTTTCAACCGGGTAATTGGCAGCTTCCTGCAATAGCATACGCCCTAATTGCCCGCCGCCGAGAATACCAACTTTTTTCATGCGGCAAAAATAGGTTTCTGGTTTGAAGTTTTGGTAGTTTTGCTTCATGGTACCGGATTACCCCCATAAAATCTTTTCCGATGACCGCCACCAGTATTGCCTGCTGATGGAATCGCTGGCCATGTTGAGCGCTAAGGGCTGAGCAGCCAGCGCTGGGCAACCGGCGCTGAGCGTACCCCCTGCCCAACCATCAACTATTAATCAAACAGTTTTTATGTCATCCGTTCTAACCGAACTGCAGCGCCATGCTGTTAACGATTTCCTTCCGCTGGAAGGAACTGATTACGTGGAATTTTATGTGGGCAATGCCAAGCAGGCCGCCCATTTTTATAAAACGGCCTTCGGCTTTCAAAGCCTGGCTTATGCTGGCCCGGAAACCGGCGTGAAAGAGTTTGCCAGTTATGCCGTGCGCCAGAACAAGCTCACTTTTGTCTTTACCACGCCCCTCCGTGCCAATAATCCCATGGCCGACCACATCTATAAGCATGGTGATGGTGTAAAAGTGCTGGCGCTAAGGGTAGGGGATGCCCGGAAAGCCTGGGAGGAAACCACCCGGCGGGGCGCACAGTCTTACCAGGAACCCCGAACGCTGGAAGACAAGGACGGCACCGTGGTGCTGAGCGGGATCCATACTTATGGCGATACGGTTCACCTGTTTGTGGAGCGCCGGCATTACCAGGGGACCTTTCTTCCCGGCTACCGGCCCTGGATATCCGAATACAATCCTGCTGAAACGGGACTCCTGTACGTAGACCACTGTGTAGGTAACGTGGGCTGGAACCAAATGAATAAGTGGGTCTCCTTTTACGAGGATATCATGGGTTTCCGGAACATCCTGAGTTTTGACGATAAGGACATATCCACCGAATACAGTGCCCTGATGAGCAAGGTGATGTCAAACGGTAACGGTTATGTGAAATTTCCCATCAACGAACCTGCGGAAGGAAAAAAGAAAAGCCAGGTGGAAGAATACCTGGAATTCTATGATGGGGAAGGTTGCCAGCACGTTGCCCTGGCCACCAATAATATCATAGAAACCGTTACCGCGTTGCGCAACAGGGGCGTGGAGTTTCTGAAAGTTCCCGGCTCTTACTACGATGAAGTCCTGGACCGCGTGGGCAGGATCGATGAGGACCTGCAGCCTTTACGCGAGCTGGGCATCCTGGTAGACCGGGATGAGGAAGGTTACCTCCTGCAGATATTCACTAAACCTGTAGAGGACAGACCTACCTTATTTTTCGAGATCATCCAGCGCAAGGGCGCAAAAAGTTTTGGAAAGGGAAATTTCAAAGCCCTCTTCGAAGCCATTGAAAGAGAGCAGGAACTGCGCGGCAACCTTTAAGAAATGGTTATTTTATGGAGCCCCCTGCCCGGCAGGGGGCTTTTTTATGGTGCATTTCCGGATTGTTTGTATTATTTTAGTGTATCCAGTTTGCACTATGAAAAGGATCAGCCTAGTTACCAGCCTCATTCTATTGGTTTTTGCCGTTACGGCACAAACCGCTTACCAGCCCGGCTTTGCCGAATACCAGCGGAATTTTCCCCGCGTGAACGATATCCTCCGCAGCAAGGCAGATACCCTGGCCCGGCAGTTTAAAGCGAAAGGATTGGAATGGCCGGCTAAATACATTTATCTCCGCTCCTTTAAATACGACAGCCAGCTGGAAGTCTGGGTAAAAAATACCATCGATGCCCCGTTCCAGCTGTTCAAAGCCTATAAGGTCTGCGCCATGGCGGGCACCCTTGGTCCCAAGCGGATGGAAGGGGATTACCAGGTTCCCGAAGGGTTTTATCACATCAATGAATTTAATCCCCGCAGTACCTATCACCTGTCGCTGGG
>CBFGLD010000119.1:0-8636 GCA_965649495.1 uncultured Flavihumibacter sp.
TCAGCCGGCGCATACCCTATAACGTTACCCAGCGTGGGATAGGTGTTTTCATCCACAAAGGTCATGCCCATTCCTCCGCTCACAGAAAAATTAAACCCAACCAGTTTACCATGCTGCTCAATGGCGATCACCCCGATATCATGCGCAAATACATCGGTATCATTATAGGGTGGGATCGCGAAAGTAATCTTGAATTTCCGGGGCAGGTAAGTCTTTCCATAAATGGGCTCCTCTTCAGCTTCCTCCGGCTGTCCCGCAACCAATTCATCGTTCAGCCATATCCTGAAATAGGAAGTGGTGCGGGGGTTCAGGTGGTCGCTTACGGCCCTGGCTATGCCCTGTACCTCATCATGGATGGCAGAGGTATAGGGGTTTACCGTATTCATCACATTGCGATTTACATCACCGCAGGCGGCAATGGTACTCAACAGCGAATCGTTGATTTCCCGTATGGTTTTCTTCAAATCGTGCTTCAAAATATTATGCAGCTCAAATGCCTGCCGGGTGGTTAGTTTGAGCGATGGCATTCCATACTTGGTAGCAATATCATCCAATGCGATCCACTGCTTTGGAGTGGCTACACCGCCCGGAACCCGCACCCTTATCATAAAAGAATAAAGGGGTTCCAGCTTCTGCGCCTTTCTTTCCTTATCCAGTTCACGATCGCTTTGTACGTAACTTCCGTGGAATTTGATCAGCTGCTGATCCTGCGCAAACAGGTTGCCGGTTATTTCGTCCTTCAGGCTACCTGGAATGGTACCTTCCAGGTATTGGCTTTTTTCCTTGATATGTTCTACTTCACTCAGCTTGGAGCGATCCTGGTTCAACGACATGATTATGGTGTTTGAGAATTTCAGTATGTATCTTCCTGGTACCTGCCCTGTTTTACTAACTGTTTCACATAAGTGATAGCATCTTCTTCGGAGCAGCGGCGGTTGTCTCGTACGATGTCAATGACTGCCTGCTTTACATCCTTTGCCATGCGGCGTGCATCCCCGCAAACATAGAAGTGAGCGCCCTCTTCCAGCCACTGGAACAATTCCTTTGAATGCTCCCGCAGCCGGGACTGTACATAGATCTTTGTATCGGTGTCACGCGAGAATGCGGTATTCATCCGGGTCAGGGTTCCCTGCTTCAGAAAACGCTGCCATTCAGTCTGGTAAAGGAAATCAGTGGTGAAATGCTGGTCACCGAAAATCAACCAGTTCCTGCCTTCCGCTCCGGATTCTGCCCTTTCTTCCACAAATGCTCGGAACGGGGCTATGCCGGTTCCGGGGCCCACCATGATGATGGGCGTGGCTGGATTTTCCGGTAATCGGAACGCCTCGTTGGTTTCAATAAAAAGAGGTATCTCCTTCCCTGCTTCCAGGAAATCTGCTATGAAATTAGATACCAGGCCGCGATGTAAGCGGTCGTTGTTTTGATAGCGTACGCGCCCCACCGTTATGTGCACTTCTTCCGGATGTGCATTATAGGAACTGGCGATGGAATACAGACGCGGTTGAAGCGGTAACACGATACTCCCAAAGGCTTCCGGGGTGATGGTGGCGGGAAAACTTTTCAGGATATCCAGTACATCACGCCCATAAACAAACGCAGATAGTGCCTGCTTGTCGCTTAGGATGCTTTTCAGGACATGGGCCTGCGCCGGATCGTTAATGTATGGCAGGTAGGCACTCAGGAATGACCCGCTGATGGTGGTCAGTTCGGCATGACGAATCAAAAAGCTGCGCAGGTCCACTTCCGTTTCCTTGTGTTTAATAGGCGTGGCAGCATCCCATTTCTGGGAAGCAATGAGTTGCTCCACCAGTGCAGTTTCATTTTCCACCCAAAGGCCTACCGTATCGCCGGGTTGGTAGGTCAGTCCGCTCCCTTCCAGGGAAATCTCCACATGGTAGGTTTCCTTGGCCGAGCCCCTGCCATTGAGTTGTACCTTTTCCAATACTGTTGCGCGAAAGGGATTTTTCCTGGTATAAGCGTTAGGTGCTGCAGCCTTCACAACAGCACCATTACTGGTACCATTGGTAGTGTGGCCATTCACGACGCCCCTGGTTACGGAACGGGAGCCAAAACTTTCCTGCACTTTTCCTACTACTTCTTCCACCCAGGCTTCCGCAGTTTCTTCATAATCCACATCGGCATCTACGCGGTTCAGCAACCTGCTGGCTTTTAAGGTTTCCAGTCGCTGGTCAAAATCTTTCCCCGTCTGGCAAAAACTGGCATAACTCCGGTCGCCCAAAGCCAGTACGGCAAAGCGGGTATTTTCCAGGGAAGGGGCCTTCCTGCTGTTAAGAAAGGCGTGCAGGTCCTCTGCAGCCGGCGGCGGATCCCCTTCACCATGCGTACTGACCACTACCAGCAGGAAGCGTTCTTCCTTTAAGCGGGCCGGTTGGTACTGGTTCATATCCTGCAACACCGAAGTGAATCCCCGGGCTATCAGCTTATCGTGCAGGTTCCGGGCAACTTTTTTTCCATTGCCACTTTTGGAACCATATAAAACGGTGATGGAATCCTGCTGACCAATTGGTTCAGTGGATATACTTTCCTCCGGTACCGGAATCCGGTTGATGAGTTGCAACAATTGCTGGTTGCTTTGCTGTAAACCCGTAAGGTATCCCGCAAGCCATTGCAGTTGCCTGTCGGAGAATTTTTGTAATAACTGTTGAACCTGCTCCTGCTCAGGCTTCGAAAAAAGGTTGGTCGGCATGGCGATGGTGGCACTACTCATGAAACAAAGATATTGCTCAATAACTATAATTCCTATAGTAATAATAGGAATTAATACAACCAGGTTGAAATTTGAAAGAAGATAATTGAAAATCAATTAGATAATGAAATCGGATTCGTAACTGTCCCCCCTGTGTATGAGATCCACCAGGGTTTTTTCCTCGATGACTTTCAGGGTGGCATCCCGTACTTCCAGGAAAATATGCCTGATATTACAACTGGATTCGGGATAGGGACAAATGCGGCAGGGTTCGTAGAACATTTTACTGACGCAAGGTAGAAGGGCTATGGGTCCGTCCATCAACCGCAGAATCTGGACCAGCGGGATCTCACGGGGATGTTTCAGCAGGTAGTACCCTCCGTTTTTACCCGCTTTGCTCCCCAGAATACCGGCTTTCCGCAGCTCCAGTAAGATAGCTTCCAGGAACTTCGCCGGAATCTTCCGCGCTTCGGCTATTTGTATGATCGGTATAAATCCCTCCTTGGAATGTTCACCCAGGTAGGTCAGGGCATGAATGGCATATTGCGTTTTTGCGGATAACATGACAGTTAGGCGGCAAAATACTATTTCTTACCAGAAACTGCATGGGTTCCATCAGAAAGATTGCAGAGGTAGGCCAGCGGTTCCTGACCAAATCTAAGCTGGAATGCCCGGCTCATCCGGCTGACAACCTCGTTTACCGTACCTTTTTTCACCAGGTTAATGGTACAACCGCCAAACCCACCTCCCATCATCCTGGCACCCGCTATGGAATATTCTTCTTTTGCCAGTTCTACCAGGTAATCCAATTCGGGGCAGCTCACATCATATAAGCGTGACAGGCCGTAATGGGAAGCATACATCTTCTTACCAAAAGTCACGATATCATTGCGGCGGAGTGCTTCACAGCCAACTTGCAGCCTCAGGTTTTCTTCCACCACGTATTTACAGCGGTTATAGATCAGTTCCGGCACCTGCTCTTTCAAGGTGTATTCGATCATAGCCCGGTTGGCATCGCGAAGGCTCTCTACCTGAGGATATACTTTTCTCAATGCCCGAACACCTTCCTCACACTGCTGGCGCCGCAGGTTGTATTCCCCCGCGGCCAGGCTGTGTTTGACCCGGGTATCCATCAGCAGGATCACATACTGGTGTAAGTCCAATGGAACGTATTCATATTTCAGGTTGCGACAATCTAACAGGATGGCGTGCCCCTGTTTGCCGAACATGCTGGCAAACTGGTCCATGATCCCGCATTTTACTCCCACGAACTCATTCTCCGCTGCCTGTGCAATGCGCACCATTTCAAATTTCTCCAATCCAAGTGAAAAGAGTTCGTTCACGCCGAAACAAACGCCGCATTCCAGGGCGGCAGAGGAAGATAAGCCGGCACCCGCAGGGATGTCACCTCCCACTACTATGTTGAGGCCTTCCAGGCTATATCCACGTTTTTGCAACTGGTCCAGCACCCCATTAATATAATCCGGCCACAGCTGCCGGGAGGTGGCCAGCTGGTCCAATTGCCCCTGGTATTACTGTCCAAAATCGGCAGCTACCAAATGTAGCAGCTTATCCTTTCTTTTGCCCATGGCGATGCTGATCTGCTTGTCGATGGCAGCCGGCAAAACAAACCCGCTGTTGTAATCGGTATGTTCCCCGATCAGGTTGATCCGGCCCGGGCAAGCAACCTGAATATCTGGAGGAGATTTGAAAACCTCTTTGAATTTCCGGGCAATATGCTGGTGGGCAGACAGCAGGGGTTGTCGTTTCGGCAATTTGGAAGAATCGGTCATTTATCGTTGCGCTAAAGGGAACTAAATTAAGCAAAGAATCAGATTGTAAGTAATTCAAGTTTTTTGCGAAACTTCTTGTATTTTGCCAGTTGGTTAGGTTATTTGTTTGACAGAATCGAAAAAGATCGCTTGCTGTATGAAGATTTTACAAACAGAGATTGCCCTGAAGCTGAACAGTCTGTTCACTGTTATGGAGCGGGATGAATCTTTTTTCACTTCCCCCCTCCACTACCATCCCGAGTACGAACTGGTTTTCATCCGGGAAAGTTCCGGAAAAAGGATCATCGGTAACCTGATACAGGAATTTGATGCCGGTGATATGGTGCTGATCGGCCCCAACCTCCCCCACATTTGGATGAACGATGATGCTTTCATTTCCGGCAATACCCATCTTCGTGCAAGGGCTATCGTAACGTATTTCCATCCCAGCCTGTTTGAATGTGGCTTGTTTTCACTGGACGAATCCCAGCAGATATTCCAGCTGCTGCACAAATCCAGGAGTGGGTTATCCATTCTTCCCGGAACCCGTGAGCTGATCGCGGACAAGCTGGACCAATTGCTGGTTAAAAAAGGATTTGAAAAAATCCTGTGTTTCCTTGATATCCTCCACCACCTCAGCCTGTCTGCGCACCTCCGGCCCATCAATAATGAGGAATATCACCAACCCGAAAGGAAATCCGAAAAAGACAGGTTGTGTGATGTTTACCGGTATGTCAATGAAAACTTCCGGAGTGATATCCAGCTGAAAGATGTAGCCAGCCTGACCAACCTGACTCCGCAAAGCTTTTGCAGGCTGTTCAAAAAACGTAATAAGATCCATTTCGTGGAATACCTCAACCAGGTAAGGATCAGCAATGCCTGCCGGTTGCTGCTTGACAGTGACTGGACGATTTCAGAGATCGCTTATAATTGCGGGTACAAAACGATCTCCAATTTCAATAAACTCTTTAAGGAAACAACCGGCCATTCTCCCAAAAAATACCGGGAGCAAGCCAGCGCACAAGCGTTACTGTTAGGCCAGCCTATGGTTTGATGGCCGATCCGCAAAAAGACAGCATATATGTTGCCACTTCTTTCAGGGTGCTCATATCATTGGGCTTCACCACGTAATCGGACGCACCCATGCGCAGGCAATCAGCTTTGCATGCCGGTGACTTGGAGGTGCTCCAAACGATCTTTGGAATGGCGGCATACCGCGGGCTCTCATTTAAGATTTGTAGAATTTCTGCCCCATTTAGGAGTGGTAGGTTGTAATCCAGGATAATCAGGTCCGGTAAATCGTTATCCCCCAGTCCTGCCAGGAATTGGATCAGCGCCCTGCCATTCTCTACCGACTTGAATTTGAAGTTGTCATCAATGGACCGGAGAGTATCCGAAAGGAATTCCTGGTCGTCCAGGTCATCTTCACCCAGGAGTATGAATTTTGGGGTTGGCACGCGAGCGTTTTGGGGAAAATTTTCTACCATGTTGTGTTTAAATGAACCGCTGAACCGAAGGTATAGTTTTTTATAATTCCTATTACTTAAATGCATCGTTTCAATGCAGAAAAAAACCAATGCGGCGGTTGCTACCGAGGCAACTGCCAAAAACCGTAGGTCCAATATCAAACCCTCCGCCGAGGACGATAGTCTCAGTTATGCCGATCTCCTCAAAGTACTTACCGAAGTCAAAAATGGGAATTTCTCCATCCGGATGCCGTTCGATAAACTAGGCATCAGCGGTAAGATCTGTGATACCCTCAATGAAATCATTTCACTGAATGAAATTCTCACCCAGGAGCTGGAAACTGCCCGCAACACCATCGGTAAACAGGGAAAACTGAACCACCGGGTGGAACTGCCCCGGTCGGCACGCGGCTCCTGGAACACCAGTGTGGAATCCATCAATACCCTCATCTCTGACCTGGTGCATCCCACCATTGAGATCGCCCATGTAATCAGTTCGGTTGCCAACGGGAACCTCAGCCAGGAGATGCCGCAAAAGATCGGGGATCACCTGCTGCAGGGTGAATTCGCCCGGATTGCCAAGGAAGTGAACGACATGGTGAAACAGCTGAACCTGTTCTCCATGGAAGTTACACGGGTGGCGCGGGAAGTGGGATCCGAAGGAAAGCTGGGTGGGCAGGCGCGCGTAAAAGGTGTGGCCGGCGTTTGGAAAGACCTGACCGATTCGGTGAACCAGATGGCTGGAAACCTGACCGCCCAGGTACGGAATATCGCTGAAGTTACTACCGCCGTTGCGAAAGGTGACCTCTCGAAAAAGATCACGGTGGATGTGGAAGGTGAGATCCTGGAACTGAAAAATACCATCAATACGATGGTGGACCAGCTGAACTCTTTCTCTTCCGAAGTTACCCGGGTGGCCCGGGAAGTGGGAACAGATGGTAAACTGGGTGGGCAGGCAGAAGTGAAAGGGGTTGCGGGAACCTGGAAGGACCTCACCGATTCGGTGAACCAGATGGCCTCCAACCTCACTGACCAGGTACGGAACATTGCGCAGGTTACGACTGCAGTAGCCCGCGGCGACCTGAGCCGGAAAATTACGGTTGATGTTAAAGGCGAGATCCTGGAACTAAAAAATACCATGAACACGATGGTGGACCAGCTCAACTCCTTTTCCTCCGAGGTTACCCGGGTGGCTGTGGAAGTTGGGTCGGAAGGAAAACTGGGCGGACAAGCCACGGTGAAGGGGGTGGATGGCGTTTGGAAAGACCTGACCGAATCGGTGAACCAAATGGGATCCAACCTGACCGCGCAGGTTCGGAATATTGCAGAAGTGACCACCGCCGTGGCAAACGGTGACCTCTCCAAAAAAATTACCGTGGATGTGCGAGGTGAGATCCTCGAACTGAAGATAACCATCAACACGATGGTCGACCAGCTCAATTCCTTTGCATCGGAAGTGACGCGGGTAGCCCTGGAAGTGGGTACCGAAGGAAAACTGGGCGGGCAGGCCAAAGTGCAGGGAGTGGGCGGTACCTGGAAAGACCTCACCGATTCGGTGAACCAGATGGCCTCCAACCTCACCGCGCAGGTGCGTAATATCGCGGAGGTGACCACCGCCGTGGCCAACGGCGACCTGTCTAAAAAGATCACGGTGGACGTGGCAGGTGAGATCCTGGAACTGAAAAAAACCATCAATACCATGGTGGACCAGCTCAACTCCTTTGCCTCCGAAGTAACACGGGTGGCCCTGGAAGTGGGTACCGAAGGAAAACTGGGCGGCCAGGCCAAAGTAAAGGGCGTAGGGGGTACCTGGAAAGACCTGACAGAATCCGTGAATCTCATGGGATCTAACCTCACTGCTCAGGTGCGGAATATTGCCGAAGTGACCACAGCGGTGGCCAAGGGTGACCTCAGCCGGAAAATTACGGTTGATGTTAAAGGTGAGATCCTGGAACTGAAGAATACCATCAATACCATGGTGGACCAGCTCAACTCATTCGGTTCCGAAGTGACCCGCGTGGCGCGGGAAGTGGGTACCGACGGAAAACTGGGCGGCCAGGCCAATGTGCCCGGCGTTGGCGGTACCTGGAAAGACCTCACCGACTCGGTGAACCAGATGGCGGGCAACCTCACCGACCAGGTAAGGAATATCGCCGATGTTGCCATTGCCGTGGCAAAAGGAGATATGAGTCGCAAGATCACGGTAGACGTAAGGGGTGAGATCCTGCAGCTGAAAGAAACCCTGAATACCATGGTGGACCAGCTCCGGGCCTTCGCCTCCGAAGTAACCCGCGTGGCCAGGGAAGTAGGTACCGATGGTAAGCTGGGTGGACAGGCATTTGTGCCCGGCGTGGCCGGCATTTGGAAAGACCTGACCGACTCGGTAAACCAAATGACGGGTAACCTTACCGACCAGGTGCGGAACATCGCGGAAGTGACCAAAGCGGTGGCTTCCGGTGACCTCACCAAGAAGGTGACCATTGACGTTAAAGGCGAGATCTTCGAACTCAAGAATACCATCAATACCATGGTGGACCAGCTTACCTCTTTTGCCTATGAGGTGACCCGAGTGGCACGTGAAGTGGGCACGGAAGGAAAGCTGGGCGGGGACGCAGAAGTGAAGGGGGTTGCCGGAACCTGGAAAGACCTTACCGATTCCGTAAACATGATCGCCTACAACCTGACCACCCA
>CBFGLD010000120.1:0-8611 GCA_965649495.1 uncultured Flavihumibacter sp.
GCCGAGCCGTGGGTGAGGTGGCCGCCCATGCTGAGGTCCAGTCCGAGTATGGCATCCCCGGGTTGCAGGATGGCGAGCATAACGGCGGCATTGGCCTGGGCCCCGCTGTGGGGTTGAACGTTGGCATAGTCGCAACCAAAAGCCTGTTTGATCCGGTCTATCGCCAGCTGCTCGGTCTGGTCCACGATCTCGCAACCCCCGTAGTAACGGCGACCGGGATAGCCTTCTGCATATTTATTGGTGAGCACGCTGCCCATGGCCTGCATGACCTGAAGGGAGGTGAAGTTTTCCGAAGCGATCAGTTCAATACCATGGCGTTGGCGTTCCAACTCCTTGCGGATCAGATCAAAAACCAGTGCATCTTGTTGCATTTACTAAAATTTGCCGCAAAAATACAGCATCCACGGGGAATTGACCAAAGCAAAAGGCCGTCCCGGAAGGGATGGCCTTTTATTTAACCAACTGCAACTATCAACGTGGTGTAAAGATGCACCATTGCGGTTTACTGATTCCTTACCTGCGTCAGCCCGCTGACTGATTTTGGTCATGGCTTGCTGTTTTTTCCTATTTTCACGGCTCGTATGAAAGCTATCATCCCTGTGGCCGGCGCCGGCACCAAGCTGCGGCCACATACCTATACCCAACCCAAGGCTCTCATCCCGCTGGCGGGAAAAAGCATTCTCAGCATCATTGTGGACCAACTGGTGGATGCGGGGGTGCGGGAATTCATTTTTATCATCGGTTACCTGGGTGATAAGATCCAGGATTATGTGGAAGAAAAGTACCCGCAGCTCACCACCCATTTCATCCAGCAGAACGACCGCCTGGGAATTGGCCATGCCATCCTGCTGACGCGCGATATCGTGCAGGACGATGAGGTGATCATTGTGCTGGGCGACAGCATTTGCGAATACGATGTAAAGGGGGTGGTGGACAGCAGCTCATCGGTGCTTTGCCTGAAGCGGGTAGACGACCCCCGCGATTTCGGGGTGGCCGAGATCTCTGAGGAGGGCGTGATCACCCGGGTGGTGGAGAAACCGCAGATACCCAAAAGCAATATGGCCATTGTGGGTATCTACCGGATACGGGAAACCGAACTGATGTTCCGGTGCCTGGAACATAATTTAAAAGAGAACATTACTTCTTACGGCGAGTACAACCTGACCGATGCGCTGGAGTGTATGATCGGCGGCGGGGCTGTGATCCGCGCGGTGAAGGTGCAGAACTGGTTCGATTGCGGCAAGAAGGAAACCCTGCTGGAAAGCAATGCCACCTTGCTGCGCAAAATGGGGCAGAGCATCGCCTCGGAGCACCAGTTTGAGAATACCATCATCATCCCGCCGGTGAGCATTGCCGCCGGGTGTGATATCACCAACAGCATCATTGGACCCAATGTTTCCATCGGCGAATGTGTGACGGTGACGGATTCCATCATCAAGGATTCCATCATCGGCTCTTTTGCCGACCTGAAAGATATTGTGCTGACCCACTCCCTGATCGGTTCCGATACCGAGGTGAGGGGCGAGAGCCGCAGCCTGAACATAGGCGACAATACCGAGATCGATCTCGGAAAAAGATAGCCATCGTATGACGCTTCCCAATAATCGAATCAATACACTGTTTGGTACCCGCTATCCCATTGTGCAGGCCGGAATGATATGGGCCAGCGGATGGCGGTTGGCCAGTGCCGTTAGTAATGCCGGTGCGCTGGGGTTACTGGGCGCGGGCAGTATGTACCCCGAGGTGCTGCGAGAGCATATCCGCAAATGCCGGGCGGCCACAACGGCGCCCTTCGGCGTTAATGTGCCTTTGTTATATCCCGATATAGAGCAGCTGATGCAGATCATTGCGAAAGAGGGGGTGAAGATCGTGTTCACCTCTGCGGGTAACCCGCGCAGTTGGACCGGCTGGCTGAAAGAGCGGGGTATCACAGTAGTGCATGTGGTCAGCAGCAGCAAGTTTGCGCAGAAAGCGGAAGAGGCGGGATGTGATGCGGTGGTAGCCGAAGGCTTTGAGGCCGGCGGGCATAACGGAAGGGAGGAGACGACCACCCTGGTGTTGGTGCCGGCAGTATCGGCCGCGGTGAAGATTCCGGTAATGGCAGCCGGCGGCCTAGCTACGGGGCGGCAGATGCTGGCAGCCATGGTGCTGGGAGCCGAAGGGGTGCAGGTGGGTTCCCGGTTTGTTGCCAGTGAAGAAGCTTCCAGCCATCCCGATTTCAAGAAAGCGGTGATCACCAGTGCGGAAGGGGATACCCAGCTCAGCATGAAAAAGCTGGTGCCGGTGCGGCTGCTGAAGAACCCGTTCTTCCAGGAAGTGTACGCTGCCGAGCAACGGGGTGCCACCCCCGAAGAGCTGAAGGCCATCCTGGGCCGTGCCCGCGCAAAAAAAGGCATGTTCGAAGGTGATTTGCAGGAAGGGGAGCTGGAAATAGGGCAGGTCAGCGCCCTGATAAAAGATATTCTTCCGGCTCAGGAAATTGTACGAAATTTATGGGAAGGGTTCCGGGACGCCTTGAAAACGCCATTCATCCATCATTAATGCAACTGCAATGAAACTTCGTTTGCTCATGGCCGTTTTAAGCTGTACTGTTTCCGGTGCGGCCCTGGCCTCCGGTGGGGAGGCTCCCCCCAGCGATGGTATTGTTCATGGTTACGTGGTGGATGGTACCACCAAAAAACCGGTGGCAGGCGTTACCGTCATTGCAACAGCTTATCCGCGGAAGGGAGTAAAAACCGAAGTGTCCACTGATGCTGACGGGTATTTCCGGCTGAACCAGTTTCCCGCGGGCGAACTGAGTATCCAGTTCGAAAAGAAAGGATACCGGCAGGTGAAGAAAGAACCTTTTTCGCTCCGCCAGGGAGGCACACTTAAACTTAGTGTTGAGATCCAAACCGACCGCCTGTTGGAGGACGGCGATATCGAAATGGAGCATCCGGCACTTCGGCTGATCGACGGCATCTTATAGAACTTTTCCGAATGCATATTCCCGGATAACCTCCCATTTCCCGGGGTGGAGTTCCAATAAACTCAATTGCTCACACCGGAATTGCGACCGGTAGCTGATCTTTTCAAAATGCGCATATGCTTCACTGAAAATTCCGGGCGGAATGTCCCGATTGGCGATCGTAACATGGGGGTGAAAAGGCTTATGACTTTCCTTTAATATTTGCGGGATGTTTGCACGGATCTGCTGGTGCAATGCTGTGTAATAATTATTGAGCATCGGATCCGGGCTCACCTCCAGGTATATGACCCGCTTGTCGAATCGAGCGAAACCATCCAGTTCAATTTCCAGTGGCGCATGTGCCTCGCCGAAAGCTTCCAGTAAGGGATGCAGGCTTTCCAGGATGCCTGCATCGGCAGTAAAAGGAGCCACCAGCGTGATATGCGCCGGCGACCGGAGGGCCACCCGGCAGCCGTAATGATCACGCATCCAGGTCTTGAACTGCAGGATGTCATCCGCCACGGGCAGTGGCGCCACTACTGCTATGAAGTAGCTACCGCCCATTTCCAGAGTTCTTTCCAGGTGGGTTTCTTACCGTACATCAGGATGGCGGTGCGGTAGATCCGGGCTGCCAGCCAGGTGGTTCCCAGGAAGCCGACCACCAGGAACACCAGCGATAGGATGATCTGCCAGGCAGGCACTCCGAAAGGCAGCCTTGCCATCATGACAATGGGGGAGGACAGCGGGAAAAGGCTTCCGAATAAGGCCAGTCCCCCATCAGGATTGTTGATGGCCTGGGTCATGATCACAAAGGAGAAAATGATGGGCATGGTGATGGGCATCATCAGTTGCTGCGCATCCTGAGGGTCTTCGTTCACCGCGCTGCCCACTGCCGCAAACAGTGAGGAATACAGCAGGTAGCCACCCATGAAATACAGGAAAAACAGGAAGATGATGAGCCCGATGTTCATGGCGCGCAGGTTGTTCAGGATGTTCTGCACCATATCCAGTTGTTTGCTGCTGCCGGCCATATTGGAGATGTTTTCAGACTGCGCGGCCACCTGCTCGGTGATTTGGGGGAATATAACGGGCAGCAATAACTGCAGTACAAACAGCAGGATGCCCCAGATCAGGAACTGAACCAGTCCCACCGCGCCAATGCCCAGTATCTTGCCCAGCATCAGCTGGAAGGGTTTGACACTGCTCACCATCACTTCGGCGATCCGGCTCACTTTCTCTTCCATTACCCCGCGCATCACCATGGCACCGTAAATAAAAAGAATCATATAGATGAGGATGCCGCAAACAAATCCCAGTCCCGATGCGAAGTCCGTGCTGCCCTTTCTTTCCCCGCCCTTGCTCACTTTCAATTCAATATCGGTTTTGGCGGCATCCAGCTGTTCCAGTCCCACGCCGGGGGCCAGCAAGGACTGCAGGCGCGACTTTTCCATGGCGGCGGCCAGTTTCTTTTCGATGCGCCCTTTGGTCATGGCCCCCACATTGGTGTTGCTGGTATAGACGAGGCTGTCACCTTTGCTGCCGCTGAATTCCTGCGGAACGATGATGTAGCCGGTATAGGTTTTATCGTCAACCCCCTTTTGCAATTGGGCAGGGTCTGCTGTTTCGGGAAAGCTGAAGGACAGGTGGGCGTCACCCTCCAGGTATTGTTTCCAGGAGGCGGTATTGCCCGCCACGGCGATCCGGAGGTCTTCGTCGGACTTTACGCTGAAATAGATGATCAGGGCATAAAAGCCGAATATCAACACCGGCAGCAGGATGGTGCTGAGGAGAAAGGTCTTTTTCTGAACGCGACTCAAAAATTCACGCTGTATGATGATGAAGGTCTTTTTCATAATTACGGTTATGCGTTAAGGTGAGTGGGTTGGAACTGCCTGGTGGCGGATTCGCTTCCATGCACCAGGCGGATGAAGATATCGTTGAGCGACGGCAGTTTTTCCTGGAAGCCCCTGATCGGGATACCAGCCCGGATGAGTTGTTCCAGGGCATCATTGGTGGTGACCCCCTCGTTGAGCTGTATGGTCCAGTTTTCCCCTTCCTGTTTCAATACCCGGAACCCGTGGGGGGCAGCCAGCTGGTGCGGGCCATCGGTATTCAGGCGGTACAGATTCTCCTTGTATTGCTGTTTGATGGCATCCACTTTTCCGTCCAGGATCTTTTTCCCTTTGTTGACCAGGATGATCTGGTTGCAGATCTCTTCCACCTGTTCCATGCGGTGGGTGCTGAAGATGATGGTGGAGCCGCGTTTTGCCAGTTGGTAGATCTCCTCCTTGATGAGGTTGGAGTTGACGGGGTCCAGCCCGCTGAACGGTTCATCCAGGATGACCAGTTTCGGTTCGTGCAGTACGGTAGTGACGAACTGCAGTTTTTGTCCCATGCCCTTGCTGAGGTCCTCCACCTTTTTATTCCACCAGCTTTGCATGTCGAATTTCTGGAACCATTGTTTCACTTTTTCAATAGCATCGGCTTTGCTGAGGCCTTTCAGTTGGGCCAGGTAAACAGCATGGTCGCCGATCTTCATTTTTTTGTACAATCCCCTTTCCTCGGGCATATACCCGATGCGCAGGATGTCTTCCGATGCGTTGAAGGGCCTGCCTTCAAAGAGGATATGACCTTCATCGGGGTAAAAGATGCCCGTGATCATGCGCAGCAGGGTGGTCTTGCCGGCACCGTTGGGGCCCAGCAGTCCGAATATGCTGCCTTTTTCAATGGAGAAGCTGATATCGTCCACCGCTTTTTGGGTGGCGTAATATTTTTTCAGGTTTCGAACATCCAGTAATGGCATGTGTGCGATTTAAGGTTTACAGTTAGTGCCTACCATTAGTAACAGGCTTTGCCCTTTTGTTACAAGGTCGGTCAATTTATTTTTCCAGCAGTACGGAAACCAGTTGCCGGGCGATCCTTTCGCCGTCCATAGCGGCGCTGACGATACCGCCGGCATAACCGGCGCCTTCACCGGCGGGGTAGAGCCCTTTCACCTGCGGATGTTCCAGGGTGTCAGGGTCACGGGGGATGCGCACCGGGGAGGAAGTGCGCGACTCGGTAGCCACCACGATGGCTTCGCTGGTAAAGTAACCGCGCATTTTATGTCCGAAGGCCCGGAAACCATCTGCCAGGCTGTTAAAGACAAAGGGCGGCAGCACTTCCCAGAGCGGCGCCGCTCTAACACCGGGAAGATAGGAGCAGTCCGGCAGCGAGGCTGAGAGCTTGCGACTCACGAAGTCGGTCATGCGCAAAGCCGGCGCCACAAATTTGCCGCCGCCGGCCGCAAATGCCTTCTGTTCTACCGATTGCTGGAAGCGCATGGCCGACAGTTCCCTATCCTTGTTGCCGTAATCCTTTTCTTCAATGGAAACAACCATGCCGGAGTTGGCAAAGGGGTTATTCCGTTTAGAGGGGCTCCAGCCGTTGACCACCAGTTCACCGGGTGCGGTGGCAGCGGGGGCGATGATACCGCCGGGGCACATGCAAAAGGAGAATACACCGCGGTTATTCACCTGCTGAACGAGGCTGTAAGAAGCCGGCGGCAGCCATTCCCCGCGGGAAGGGCAGTGGTATTGGATGCTGTCGATCAGCGCCTGCGGGTGTTCGATCCGGACACCCAGGGCAAAGGGCTTGGCTTCTATGAGGATGCCCTGCTGTTGTAACAATACAAAGATATCCCGGGCGGAATGACCCGTGGCCAGGATAATGGCATCCCCGTCAAATCGGTTACCCGCTGCAGTTAGCACGCCGGAAATGCGGCTGTTGCTGACCTGGAATCCGGTCACTTTTTGTTCAAAGTGGAATTCGCCGCCCGCATCCAGGATCTGCTGGCGCATGGCCACCATGATATGCGGAAGTTTATTGGTGCCGATATGGGGGTGGGCTTCGTAAAGGATGCGTTCATCGGCCCCGAACTGCACGAAGAGGTTAAGGATGCGGTTGATGCTGCCGCGTTTATTGCTGCGGGTATACAGTTTGCCGTCGCTGTAAGTGCCCGCCCCGCCTTCACCGAAACAGTAATTGCTTTCGGGATTCACTTCCCCTTCTTTGTTGAGGCGGGCCAGGTCGCGCCGGCGGCTGCGGACGTCCTTTCCCCTTTCCAGGATGACGGGCCTTATGCCGGCCTCCAATAATTGCAGGGCAGCAAACAATCCGCAGGGGCCTGCGCCTACGATCACCACGCGGTTAGGGGCATGCGTAACCGAAGGGAATTCCACCTTTTCCACCACCCGCTCGTGGAAAGGTTCACCGATGAAAGCGTTGAGGGTAAGGTTGATTCGGGGTTGCCTGCCCCGGGCGTCAATAGACTGGCGGAGAATATGAAAACCGGTGACGGAGCCGGCGGCGGTTCCGCTGGCAGTTTCCAGGTACTGGATAAGTTGCCGGGGGTCGGCCGCTTCGGCCGGCAGCACCTGCAGGGTGAACTGTTTTTGCATGGTTAGGTATTTATCCTAAAAAAATTAACGCAGCCATCATAGGATAAGCTGCTGCAAATTTAATCCCTTCTTTTACCTTTGCCGCCCAAAAAAAGGTGCATGCCGCTATAAATTTTTGTACCTTATCACATTCATATGCAATATTTATTTACAAGGACTTTACGGTTAACAGGGCTGCTGATGGCGGTGGGATTGGTATCCTGCGGGCGTTTCTATCAACCCTCTTCGCTCCAATACCAGAAAGTGCAGGTGACTGCTGAAGCGCCCAGGGATGCAGCACTGTTGACATTATTGAAGCCCTATTCCGACAGCGTGAATCTGAATATGAACACGGTGATCGGGGAATTAAGTCAAACCCTGGATAAGAAACTTCCGGAGACCACGCTGGGCAACCTGATGACCGATGCGGTAAAGGCCGAAGCGGAAAGGATCTATGGTACCCGCGTGGATGCAGCCTTTATCAATTACGGTGGCATACGGCTGATGCAGCTTCCGGCGGGTCCACTTACTACCGGTAAGGTATATGAGCTGATGCCCTTTGACAACCTGCTGATCCTGCAGGAACTGCCGGGGGCGGTGCTGCAGCAGTTCCTGGACAATGTGGCCGCCCGGGGCGGCTGGCCGGTAAGCGGGTTAACCTATACCATACAAAATAAGAAAGCGGTGGATGTACGCATAGGTGGACAGTCATTAGACCCCGCCAAAACCTATATGGTGGCCAATTCGGATTATGTTGCCAATGGAGGCGATGACAGCAATATGCTGAAGACCATCCCGCAAAACAATAAAGGATACCTGGTTCGCGATGCCTTGCTGCAGTATTTCAGCGCATATGCGAAACGGGGAGAGAAAATCACGGCACCAACAGAAAACAGGATACGATATGCTGACTAGGAGGAAATTCATACGGAATACAACGATGGCATCGGGGGCTTTGCTGGCAGGGCCTGCAATAGTGCAGGACGTGCTGGCGGAGGAGCCGGCGCAGCAATTGGTGATCCTGCATACCAATGATGTACACAGCAGGATCGACCCCTTCCCGATGGACGGTAGCCGCAACCAGGGATTGGGAGGGGTGGCGGCCAGGGCTGAGATGATCCAACAGATCCGGTCCGAAGGCAAGGAAGTATTGTTGCTGGATGCGGGGGATATCTTCCAGGGCACACCTTATTTCAATTTCTATAAGGGCGAGCCGGAGATCAGGGCGATGACGGCTATGGGATAC
>CBFGLD010000121.1:0-8609 GCA_965649495.1 uncultured Flavihumibacter sp.
GGACTTTGACTGGCAAAATCCTCCTTTGACACCGTAACCCACTCCTGGTTATTCATCAGGGCATTGTGCACATTATAAGCATCCACGCGATTAAGGGAACCGGTATCCAGGCGTTCCAGCGCAGCCACCCAGCCCCGGCGATCAAAAGGTTTGATGTGCTGGAAACTTAGTGCACTGTCCCGGAACCGGATCTCCAGGCGGTCCATGAGTTGCTGGTGTTTATAACCCTGCGGAAGCAGGGTGGACTGGCTAAAAGAAAATCCCGGAATTAATAAGCAGGTAGTGTACAGCAGTCTTTTTATAACTTGCATTGGTTTGTTTGTTTAAATAGGATAATCAACAAATTATGCAAAAATACCTGATAAAGAATAGCCAGGTCATAAATGAAGGAAAGGTTTACCAGGGAGATGTATTGGTGGCGAATGGCCGTATTGAGAAAATAGGGGGCATCCTGGAAACACCCGGGGGCACAACCGAGATTGACGGAGAAGGAAAATTCCTGCTGCCCGGAGTTATTGATGACCAGGTCCATTTCCGTGAGCCGGGGTTAACCCATAAGGCTACTATTTATACGGAGGCGAAAGCTGCTGTTGCAGGGGGAGTAACCAGCTTTATGGAAATGCCCAATACGCAGCCACCGGTCTTCACCCAGGAATTGCTGGAACAGAAATATACCATTGCGGCAAATTCTTCGCTGGCGAACTATTCCTTTTTTATGGGCACATCCAATGAAAATATCGGGGAGGTGCTCCGCACCAATGAAAAGAAAAAAGACGTGTGCGGGGTAAAGATCTTTATGGGGTCTTCTACGGGCGGCTTGCTGGTGGACAATCCCTTATCACTGGAAAAAATCTTTCCAGAAACGGAATTGTTGATCGCCACCCATTGTGAAGATGAAAGGATCATCCGTGGGAACCTCGAAAACCTTAAAGCCAGTGGGCGCCCCCTTACAGCAGCTGACCACCCGCTGATCCGTTCGGAGGAAGCATGCTTTGAATCCTCCTTCTTTGCAGTGCAGCTTGCCATGAAGTTCAACAGCCGCTTACACATACTGCATATAACAACCGAAAAAGAGCTGCAGCTTTTCAGCAATATGCTACCCCTTGAGGAAAAACGGATCACTGCTGAGGTTTGCGTGCATCATTTGCATTTTACCAGTAACGATTATGCGCAACTGGGCAACCAGATCAAATGTAACCCTGCCATCAAGGCTCCTCGTAACCGGGAAGCTTTATGGCAGGCACTGCTGGACGACAGGCTCGACATCATTGCCACCGATCATGCGCCGCATACCTTGGAAGAAAAACAGGAAGACTACCTGCATGCGCATGCGGGACTACCCCTGGTACAGCATTCTCTACTGCTCATGTTACAGTATGTGGAAGAAGGCAGGATAAGCATGGAACAGTTGGTGGAAAAAATGTGCCACGCGCCGGCAAAGTGCTTCCAGATTGCAGAAAGAGGATTCATTCGTGAAGGCTATTATGCCGACCTGGTGCTTATAGACAGGCATCAGGCAACAACGGTCACAAAGGAAAATATTCTTTATAAATGCGGGTGGAGCCCATTGGAAGGCACCAGACTTCCGGCTGCGGTTACCCATACTTTTGTCAATGGCAACCTGGTTTATGGAAATGGGCAATTCGATGAATCTAATAGGGGAATGCGTTTACGATTTGATCGCTAATTGCTATCTTCAGATGTTATGGATATTGACAAAACTTCCCTATTAGACCTCAACATCTTTCACCAGGAAGAGGAATCGTCCATTTTTGACCGGCTGAACTTTACGCGTACGCTTGACGGAAAGGAATGGCTGCGAAAAATGTTCCGGGAACCTTTTCATGACCTCAAATCCATACGTCAGGTTCAGGAGGTCATCAAACTGATTGTCGATCGCCTTGACCAATGGCCACAAAGTATCACCAACGGAACTATCATGGTGATGGACAAATTTTTTGATTCTCCTTTAGATACCATACCAACCGACACCAATTTCTTCAGTGGCGTTTCCTATAAATTGTTTCACGGTCCGGATTATGCGATTGTCAGGTTCAGTATTTCCCATTTTGCCGATTTCCTTAGGGGTTTCCGGGAACTGGCAAAATTATTTGATGGGAACAAGCTGCCCCCGAACCTTCAGGGTATACTGGAAAGGGCCGCTTCACTTTTGAATAATGACATCCTCCAGGAACTGGCTGACATTCCTGCTGGTCATAAGTTCACAATGAGAGAGGTGGTTCATTATGGTTTTCATATAAAATACAGGTTCAAAATGCACTCGGAAGAGTTGATCAGTATTTATAGCCGCCTCGATGCCTGGTACAGCATGGCTATGGCGGTAAAAAAATTCAACCTCTGTTATCCTGAAATAGTTGACAGTCCGCAACCATTCATTGAAGCCTCCCAATTATACCATATCCTGATCCCACAACCCGTTTCCTACGATACGACCCTTGACATAAAGCATAATTTCTTATTTCTGACCGGGGCTAATATGGCCGGGAAAAGCACTTTTATCAAATCGGTTGGCTCGGCTGTTTACCTGGCACACCTTGGAATGGGTGTGCCGGCCACAACAATGAAATTGTCTCTTTTTGAAGGCATTCTCAGTAATATCAATGTAACAGACAATATAGTAAAAGGGGAAAGTTATTTCTTTAATGAAGTGCAGCGCATAAAAAACACCATTAATAAAATTAATGATGGTCGCAAATGGTTGGTATTGATTGATGAATTGTTTAAAGGCACCAATGTACAGGATGCCATGAAATGTTCCATTACCGTCATTTCCGGACTTATCCGTATACCCAACTCACTGTTCATTCTGTCTACTCACCTATATGAAATCAGCGAAGAGCTCAGGAAGTATCCAAACATACTGTTCCGGTATTTTGAAACGGAAGTGTTGGATGACCAACTCTATTTCAGTTACCAGTTACGCGAAGGGGTCAGTAATGACCGGCTGGGTTATCTGATCCTGAAGCGGGAAAAAGTGGTGGATCTGCTGAACCAGATACCGTGAAAGTACGGTTTCGCGGCACTGCTTAACCGGGTATCTTACTGCCATGCTAGTAAAAACATTGGGCAGTGCCGTTTATGGAATTGATGCTGTAACGATCTCCATTGAAGTGAATGTTTCCCAGGGAACGAATACCTACCTGGTAGGCTTACCCGATAATTCCGTCAGGGAAAGCATTCTCAGGGTGGAAAGTGCGATAAAATCAAACGGCTTTTTTATGCCCCGCACCAAGGTTGTGGTCAATATGGCACCGGCAGACATTAGGAAATCAGGATCTTCTTTTGACCTCCCCATTGCGATTGGAATGCTTGCTGCAACCGACCAGTTACTAAAAAAAGATTTACTGGCCTCGTTTATCATTATGGGTGAATTAGGACTGGATGGGGCGATCCAACCCATTCGTGGGGCTCTTCCGATAGCAATAACCACCAAAAAGGAAGGACTCAGAGGAATGATCGTACCGCTCCAAAATGCAGCTGAGGCAGCCGTGGTTAAAGACATTGAGGTATTTGGCGTACGCCATCTTTGCGATGTGGTAAACCTGCTGGAAGGCAGAATGAACCTGCAACCCACCCGGGTAGATACCCGGAAGGTTTTCCAGGAGGGTCAGGAAATGAATGAGCCTGATTTCTCTGAGGTAAAAGGGCAGGAAAATATCAAACGTGCCTGTGAGATCGCCGCATCCGGCGGACACAATATTATTTTAATAGGACCACCAGGATCCGGAAAAACCATGCTTGCCCGCAGATTTCCTTCGATCCTTCCACCCTTAACTATGGAAGAAGCTATTGAAACCACGCGTATACACAGCGTTGCGGGAAAACTGCCCCAACAGGAATCCCTGATTGTCAAGCGCCCGTTCAGGAGTCCGCATCATACCATTTCCCATACCGCCATGGTGGGGGGAGGTAATATTCCGCAACCTGGAGAAATATCGTTGGCACATAACGGGGTTCTTTTCCTGGATGAATTACCGGAGTTCAATCGTAATGTACTGGAAGTGATGCGGCAACCTATGGAAGAAGGGCGCGTTACCATCTCCAGGGCAAAAATGGCTTTGGATTTCCCTGCGGGATTTATGTTGGTTGCCGCGATGAATCCCTGCCCCTGCGGATATTTCAACCACCCGGAAAAGGCCTGCACCTGTGCCCCCGGAGAAGTTCTGAAATACCTGAACAGGATCTCCGGACCACTGATGGATAGAATTGACATACAGGTAGAAGTAAGCCCGATCAGCTTTGGGGAAGTTGATTCTGGTCGAACCCAGGAACCCTCTATCGGTATCCGCAAACGGGTTCAGGAGGCAAGGGCCTTACAGGAAAAAAGGTTCCGGGAACACGGTGGAATTTTTTGCAATGCCCGCATGACCAATGCCCTGGTAAAGGATTATTGTCAATCCAGCTCCTCCGGCAAACAATTACTTAGGATAGCCATGGAAAAACTAAACCTGTCAGCCCGGGCTTATGAAAGGATTTTAAAAGTAAGCAGGACGATTGCCGACCTGGAAGGAAAACAGGAAGTGTTACCCGAACATATAGCCGAAGCAATTCAATACAGAAGCCTGGATCGGGAAAACTGGGGCGACTAATCCAACATTATCCTAATTTCATGGTTATTCCTGAAATAACCATGAATATCCTCTTTCAATACCTGAAACCATACAAGTGGCTGGTACTACTTACTCTGTTGCTTGCTGGCATAAACACCGGATTTTCACTCATAGATCCGATCATCTTTGGCCGGATGACCAAGATTGCATTCGATTACAAGCAATATACCTGGCCCTCCTTTGCACGTGCTGTCGGATGGTTACTATTACTTAGTATTTCAGCTGCCATGGTAAGCAGGATCGCGAAAGCATTTCAGGATTATTTCTTTAATGTGATTACGCAAAAGTTCGGCGCAAAAGTATTTACGGATGGCCTCCAGCATGCCATGAAACTACCTTTCCATGAATTTGAAGACCAGCGTAGTGGCGAAACCCTTAGTATACTTCAGAAAGTGGAAACGGATACCGAAAGGTTTATTTCCAATTTTATTAATATTTTATTCGGTGTGATAATCGGCATACTATTCGTGGGTGTATATGCTTTCACCATCCACTGGTCCTTACCCCTGGTTTATTTTGGGGGAATTATCCTGCTGACGGTCCTTACCAATATACTCAGCCGCAAAATAAAAGCCATTCAAAAAAATATTGTATCCCAGACCACATCGCTGGCGGGAACCACCACGGAATCCCTGAGAAATATTGAATTGATCAAAAGTCTTGGTCTCACCAACCAGGAAGTAGCCAGATTGAATAAAAATACGTACAAGATCCTGGGCCTCGAACTGACTAAAGTTAAAAGGGTCAGGAGCCTGAGTTTTGTGCAAGGCACTTTTGTTAACACCCTGCGGCAGGTAATTTTATTCATCCTCATGTGGCTGATTTACGGGGAAACAATGCGACCGGAAGAATTAGTCACGATGCAGATCTTCTCATTTTTTGTATTCGGTCCGCTCCAGGAAATCGGAAACATCATCCTTTCATACAGGGAAGCAGAAGCCTCATTGAATAATTTCAAAAACCTGATGCAAAAGAAGCCGGAGCCTAAACCGCTCCATCCAAAATCATTGTCAGCAGTCTCTATGCTGACTTTTAATACTGTTAGTTTCAAACACAAATCGGCGCAGCAACATGCCATACAAGACATCAGCTTCCACGTAAAAAAAGGCGAGACCATTGCATTCGTCGGACCATCAGGCGCCGGAAAAACCACGCTCGTTAAACTTCTGGTTGGGTTATACAGGCCTGAGGAAGGAAGCATAGAATACAATGGAATCAATGAAAATGAAATTGATTTCGAGGACCTACGCAAACAGATAGGCTTTGTGACCCAGGACACCCAGCTATTTTCTGGTACTATCCGGGAAAACCTCCTCTTTGTGCAGCCAGGTGCCGGCGAAGATGATGTAATGGACGCCCTGACTAAAGCAAGTTGCCAGAATCTGCTGACAAGGGCAGAAAATGGTATTGAAACGGTTATCGGCGAAGGAGGACTGAAATTAAGCGGAGGGGAAAAACAAAGGCTGAGTATCGCCCGGTCATTGCTTCGTCAGCCCAATGTCCTGATTTTCGACGAAGCTACCTCTGCACTGGATTCTCTTACTGAAGAAGAGATTACTCGTACCATCCGAAACATCTCTGCGCAGAGAGAACAAATTACAATTCTGATAGCGCACCGTTTAAGTACCATCATGCATGCAGACAGAATCTATGTACTGGAGAAAGGGGAAATAGCGGAAACCGGCACCCACCAACAACTCCTGGAGGAAAAGGGTCTCTATTACGCCATGTGGCGGCAACAGATCGGCGAAAGGAAAATTTCAACAGAAAAGGTGTAACACTACAGCTTAACAGATATGGGCACCTGTATTTTTAAACTGAAGTTCCGGCCCATCTGGAATACTCCCATCCGCCCCGTTACTGGGTTTTCCGGCGCATATTTTAAACGGTTAAGGTGGCCCTGGAAGGCCACATCTCCAATATTCATTACATTGAAGTATAAACGGGCGATGGTTTTTTTGCGGGCAAGAATATCTGTGCTAACAGCGGCATTCAACAAGGCATACCCAACTGTAGGTGTTTCCGTATTATAGACAGTAAATGCTTTTTTCTGGCTCAGGGTTTTGTCCAGTTGTATCTTTAGGGAAAGATTACGCAGTAACCGGCCATCCCCTTCAAAATCTGCTCTTACTTCCGATAACCAACTGGCTGCAGGGATAAATGGTATATTATTGTTTCCCTCTAAAGCTTCGCGGAATTTTCCACGTACAAAAGAAAAGGTATTTTCAAAATGCAGCCAGTCAAGAGGATGGGGATGTATATCAATAACCGCTTCAAAACCGGCCAATGATGCGTTGCGCTGATCAAAACGGAATGCCATATTGCCGTCAACGAGAGAATCGTTTCCAGTAACAGACTCCAGTTTTCGGTAGAAAATGAAATTATTAATGTTATTGGAAAACAGACTGGTAGCTAAAGAGATGTGTTCGGAATTGAATTCCATACCAAGATCCAGTTGAAAACTGGTCTCTGATGCCAGATCCGGGTTTCCATACTCATACCGGTTGGTTCCTTCATGCGCACCGTTCGATGATAATTCCGGAATACTGGGCGCCCGGAATCCCCTGGAAATATTTAACTTGAACGTAACCGAGGAACTGGGTAAAAAACTGATACCGGCACTCCCAGAAATATTCGAAAAATCCCTGCTTAATGCTTCAAATTTTAAATCCCCATCCTGTATATGCTTTTTAGCGTTGATTACCCTGTTATCAAAACGAAGCCCCCCACTGATACTTAACTTATCCATAGTTTTCTGAAAAAAAGAAAAGAAACCCGCATCTCTTGTTGAATATTCCGGGATCAGGACCTCTTCACCCCTGTTTTTGTTGTTCTGAAACAGACCATTCATTCCCATACTGAAATTCCACCCATTATATTGCTTAAGATGAAAAACGCTTGAATAGGTTATTGTATTCAAATCGAAATACAATTCCTTTTCTTCCGGATCATCGGGATTACCATATTCCATTCGACGGTTCTGCTGGTAACCAAAGGTTAGTCCCAGCCTGTTTTGTCCCACCTGGATCCTGTTATCTGAAACCACCCTGAAATGATTAATCTCCTGCATGGGAACGTCCGGCTGAATCTTTTTAAAATCATTCCCTGTAGCAACACCTTGCATCCCCCCCGGTAAAAGTTTCAAAAATTGTCCATACTCATTTCTTTCTCCTTCCACCATTCCCAATTGCTGGTGAAAATTACTGAGTAGAAGGTGACTGTATCCCCAACTTCCGTTATAACCCAGGTACCCCCCAACATTTTTTTCATTGAACCTGGAGTTATAAACTCTGCCATCATATTTGTTCCTGTAATCTGCAGCTGCTTTATAAGAACCATAGGTACTCCAGCTAAACCCCTTGTGATTTGCTCCAAGATCCAAGTGCAGCGACCGAAGCTGGTTATTGGTTTGATAATTAGTGCTGACGGCACCTTTCATTATTCCCTCCTGAACCGGTACATTGGTGATAATATTTAGGACACCCGCCATCGCATCACTACCATACATAAGTGAGGCGGGACCTTTCAGAATTTCCACCTTTTGAACACTTTGTTCATCAATCTCAACACCGTGCTCATCGCCCCATTGCTGGCCCTCCTGGCGAATTCCGTCATTTAATACAATTACCCTATTGTATCCCAGGCCACGAATTACTGGCTTTGACACAGCCGGCCCCGTCGAAACCTGTGAAATGCCCGGTTTATTTCTCAACGCGTCAATCAGGTTGGTTGAAACGGTTCGCATCAGTTCCTGCTGTTTCACAATGGTAACTGGAACCGGATTACGCCTGGCCTGCGTGGCAGCAGTGATACCGGTTACCACCACTTCATCATTTTCCACAACAGAGGGGCTCAGGGTAAAATCAGCAATAGTTTCCGGTAAAACTTGCACATATGCAGAAAAAGAAGAGTAACCCACATATGAAACTTCCAGAAGGTGCCGGCCTGGCGGTAAACTTTTGAAACGATAAACCCCAC
>CBFGLD010000122.1:0-8564 GCA_965649495.1 uncultured Flavihumibacter sp.
ATATGGACGACGCCGGCTGGTATAAATTTTATTACGACCCTGCTATTCACCCTGCTGAGTGGGCCGCCTGGGATGGTCAGAACATCCTGGAATATGGTGCCGATGAAAGCTGGGGACCCCGCATCGACGGAACCACCCAGTACCGCCCCTGGTACAGCTGGTACCCCGGTGAAAACTTCGGAAAGACCGAAGCCATCCGTGCCCAGCCCAATAACGTGAAGGACTATTTCGAAACCGGACGGACCCTCACCAACTCCATTGCCCTAAACAGCAGCGGCTCCAATTACAATTTCCGTCTATCGTACCTGAATCAGGACCGTAAACTGATCCTGCCCAATACCAAAAGGCAATTACACCAGTTGAATATGAACGGTGTGTATGATATCTCCAGCCGCGTTAGTTTTTCTACCGATGTGGCCTATTCTTTCGACGACCGCCTGGGGCAGCCATATGAGACCTACCGGAACGATGGTCTGAACGTAACCCAGAACTTCAACCAGTGGTTCCAGCGCCAGTTGGATATCAAGAGCATGAAGCGCTACCGCGAGCCGGATGGCCGTGTGAACTCCTGGAACATCGGGGATCCCAATGGTACCGGTGATATCTATGCGATCACTACTCCCCAGTACTGGGACAACCCCTATTTCATTGCCTACGAAGCTTATGGTACCAGCCGTACGCACCGCCTGGTAGGTAACGTAGGGTTGACCTTCGAACTGGCCAAAGGCCTGAAGTGGTATTCCTATGCAAGAAAGAGCTCTTTCAATACCGTTGCTGATTTCAGAAGAGGTACCGGTGGTCTGGAGCTGGACGCTTATGGAAATTCTACCAATAGCTTTAATGAAATGAACTATGAAACCAACCTGGGTTATAACAAGAAATTCGGTGATTTCTCCCTGGATGGTTATGTGGGTGGTAATATCCGTAAGAGCAAGCAGGAGTGGAACGCCGTATCTACTTCCGGTGGATTGAGCGTGCCCAACTGGTTCAACGTTCGGGCGTCTAAAAATAAACCCAACTTCAGCAATGATATCGAGCAGTTCCTCGTAAGAAGCTTATATGGAAAAGCTTCTGTGGGTTATAAGAATTTCCTTTTCCTGGACGGAACCATTCGTAACGACTGGTCTTCCACCCTTCCCAAAGACAACAACTCTTATCTCTACTATTCTGCTACAGGAAGTTTTGTTTTCACGGACCTGATGAATGGTGGCATCAAAGACTGGTTGACTTTTGGTAAACTCCGTCTGGCCTATGCATCTGTGGGTTCTGATATCGGTTTTGCCCAGGTAAATACCGACCTGATCGGTGGACAGCCGTTTGCCGGAACGCCAATGGTTACTGTAGGAAATACTTACAGGGCCGGAAACGTTAAGCCTGCACTGGCTAAATCCATGGAAGCGGGTATTGAACTGAAACTTTGGAAAAAACTGGGTATTGACTTTACCGTGTACGAGAACAATAATACCGATCAGATCATCAACGTTGACGTGTCCAATGCAAGTGGTTTCAACAACATCCAGATCAATGCCGGTAAAATCCAGGCAAGAGGATGGGATCTGACACTGACCGGGGATGTGTTTGCTGACCGGAACAAAGCATGGCAGGTGATCTTCAACCTGGCACAAAACACCAGTGAGATCGTGGAACTGGCTCAGGGATTGAACACCTACCTCTACAGCACTACCTGGAACGATACCCGCCTGGAGCATAGGGTAGGACAGAAGTGGGGTACCCTGGTAGGTCGTAAATACAATATCGATCCCAAAAATGGTAAAGTAATTATCGGTACCAATGGTGTTCCGACTTACAGCACTAACCAGGTAATCGGTAACGTTCTGCCGGACTTCACTGGTGGTTTCGTAAACAACTTCCGTTATAAGAATTTTGACCTCTCCTTCTCTATCGACTTCCAGAAAGGTGGTTTGTTCTACTCCACCACCCGGATGTTCGTAATGGGAACCGGTCTGGCCAAGGAAACGGTTGGGGTGAACGACCTGGGTAACGATATCCGTTCCTTCCCCAGCCTGGGTGGTGGTGTTCGTTGGGATGGTAGCGATGGCAATGGCGGTGACCGTACCGTGTATGTTCCTGCCCGTCGTCACTATTATACCAACCTCCAGCGCGATGCGGGTAACTTTATTTTCGACGCTTCTTATGTGAAGCTGCGGGAAGTTCGCCTGGGTTACAACCTGAACCAGGATTTCGCCAAGCGCCTGTACATGAAGGATGCCAGCTTCAGCGTATTTGTCAGCAATGCCTGGCTGATCTGGGCTGAGACCAAAGACCTGGGTATCGATCCTTCTGAACTGGAATCATCCTGGACCGAAGGCGGACAGCTGAGCTCTACCCGCCAGGTGGGAGCAACCCTGAAACTCACTTTCTAAACCTATCTAAACAACTAAGAGAATGAAAAATCTTATATATAAGACTTTGGTATGTGCGGCTCTTATGACAGGTGGGGTTTCCTGTTCAAAGTTTGACGACGACTTTAACGTGAACCCGGCCAACCCGAGCCCCCTCCAATTGCAAACAAGGTTCCTGTTGTCCAGTGCGCTGAACTCCGTGGACGATGTAACTTTTTCTAACAATGCCGGAAATTTTTATGTGCAATACCTTGCCGAAGGTCCCTATCCCGGGGCTTCCCTGTATACCGGCAGGAATTTCGACTGGGCTGGATTTTATACCGGTCCTCTCTATGACCTGCAGCGCATCCTGGACATGATTGAGTCCAACGACCCGGGCGCAGCGGAAGGTAATGGCAGTGTGGCCAACCAGAAAGCCGTGGCCACCATCCTGCAGTCTTATTTCTACCTGCACATGACCGACCGATGGGGTGCTATTCCGTATACGGAAGCACTGAAAGGTACGGATGGTCTCTATCCTGTTTACGATTCCCAGGAGGCTATCTATGCCGATCTCTTCGATAAACTGGAAACAGCTGTATCCTCTATCGATGGTGGAAACCCGGTAGCGGGTGATATCTTCCTGGGCGGCGATATGGACGCCTGGAAGCGGTTTGCCAACACCATGCGTATGACCATGGCGCTGCGTTTGTCGGAAGTGGATCCGGCCACCGGAGAGGCAGAGTTCAATGCTGCCCTTAATGCTCCGGGTGGAGTGATTTCAGACAATGATGAAAACATTGCCTTCCATTACCTGGATGATCCCAACTATTTTAACCCCTGGTATTCTAACTATACCATCAGCAACCGGAACGACTACGCCATCAGTAACACGATGACCGATTACATGTTGCCAAAAGAAGATCCCCGGATCGCGGTATATGCCGAAGAACTGGCTGGTGGTGCGTTCAAGGGCCTGCAATACGGTTCCAGTGCTGCCAAGAACATCCCCAACGCTTACAGCCGTATCGGTGATGCTTTCCGCAGCAAAACCAGCGAAGCCCGCGTATACAATTACCCGCAGGTGCTCTTCATGATGGCCGAAGCCGCCAAGATCGGTTATATCGACGGCGGTGATGTGGCTGCAGCTACTTATTATGCTGATGCCATCAAGGCTTCCTGGGAAATGAACGGGGTCTACGACGCAGCGGCTTTTGCAGCCTACCTGCTGGAAGTACCCTATACCCCCGCCACTGGTTACGAGCGCATCATGACCGAAAAATGGGTACACATGTACCTGAACGGTTACGAGGCCTGGAACGACTGGAGGAGAACCGGTTACCCGGTACTGGAGCCCGCCGAAGATGCTGTGGATACCCGCGGTATCCCCCTGCGCCAGGGTTATCCCACCAAGGAAGCATCCCTGAACAAAACCAGCTACGAAGCAGCTGTTTCCGCCCAGGGTGCTGATGATAATTATACTTCTCTGTGGTGGATGGATTGATAAGGGTTTCTTACTAGATAAGTTAACGGGGTCGCCTACTAAGGGCGACCCTTTTTTTATAGGTATTTTCTTTAGAAAGAATATTCCAAATAGTATAACTTATTAAAAATTAACGTTTTAATTAAATCCTTAAGCTTCCTTCTTTATATTCGGACCCGTAAAATGTTTTAAAACTAACAGCACATGAGAAAACTCGCCTCATTACTGGCGATGCTATTGTTTTGCATGACGATAGCCATCGGCCAGGTCAAAACCATCTCTGGACGTGTTACCAATGACAAGGGTGAAGGGATGCCTTTTGCTTCCGTGCAGATCAAAGGCAAATCCACCGGGGTAACCACAGACGTTAACGGACAATTTATTATCAAAGCCCAAAAAGGGGATGTCCTGGAGATATCCGCGGTTGGCCAGAAAACTTCCGAGATCACCGTTGGTGACCGGGATGTTCTGTCCGTTACGCTGGAGTCTTCCGGATCTGATGCCCTTACCGAAGTGGTGGTAACAGGTGCCTATGGTACGAAGCGTACCGCCAGGTCTACCTCTTACAATGCGCAGCTGGTAAGTGCGGAAGACCTGAACGTGATCCGCCAGCCCAACCTGAACAACGCTTTGGCGGGTAAGGTGGCGGGCCTCCAGGTTCGTAGCCAGTCTGCCGCCGCTCTCGGAAGGAACACTTCCGTGCGTTTGCGCGGTGAAAGCGGTCTGGGTGGCGGTTCCGGTGCCATTTACGTGGTAGACGGTACCATTCTTCCCAATGCCGACGATGTGAACATCGACGATATCGAGGACGTAACCGTATTGCAGGGGCCTGCGGCTTCCGCCCAGTTCGGTCCCCAGGGTGCCCAGGGCGCCATCGTTATCACTCTCAAAAAAGGAAAGCGCAGTGCGCGCGGGTATGCTATTGACGTGAACACGGGTGTTCAGATCGACAAGGTGTACATCCTGCCCAACTACCAGAATTCCTACGCGGGTGGTGGTGCCAGCGACCTGATGAAATACACCTGGAAAGACGGCGATCCCGAAGAATGGAAAGCCCTTGACGGTAAGTATTACCACGACTATAACGACGATGCAAGTTGGGGTCCCCGCATGGTGGGACAGGAATATATTCCCTGGTACTCCTGGTACGGTGGTCACAACTATTCGTATACCACCGCTAAGCTGGTTCCGCAGGCGGATAACGCCCGCGACTTCTTCAATACCGGTGTTACCCTGAACAACTCCGTTAGTTTTTCAAGGACAACCGATAACGCCAGCATCCGCGTTTCTTATGGCAACCTGGATGTGAAAGGCCTGCTGCCTAACAGCAGCCTGAAAAGGAATAACCTGAACCTGGTAAGCAACTTCGACGTGAGTAACCGCATTACTATCGGTGTCAACATGAACTATGTGACCCAGCGATTGAATGGTGAGATCAACGACGGTTACTCCAACCAGTCCACCGGTTCTTTCAGCCAGTGGTTCCATCGTAATATCGATATGGACATCATGAAAGAGCTGAGAGGTCTCCGCACTCCGGATGGCGTATACGCCAGCTGGAACCACGCCAGTCCGGCTACTTTCAACCCGGGTAATCCCCGTGCCTTTTATGCCGGTAACTACTGGTATAACTTCTATACCTGGTACGACCTGACCAACCTGACCAACCAGCGCGACAGGTTCTACGGCGATGTTTCCTTAACCTATAACATCACCAACGACCTGCGCATCAAGGGTACCTACCGCAAGCAGCAGAACAATATCTGGTCCGAAGACAAGTTCAGCTCCGACCTGAACCTCAGCGGCCTGCAGACTACCGGTAACGAACCCCGTGCCAAAGGTTTTTACAGCACCGACCAATCCTACAGCAACCGCCAGAACGTGGAATTGATCGCATCTTACAACAAGCAGATCAAGGACTTCAGTGTGGATGTGAACGCAGGTGTGGATTTCTTTAAATGGACCTCCAAATCAAATGGAGCTTTTACCAACAATGGACTGAACGTTCCCAACCTGTATACTATCGCTAACTCCCGCGATGCCGCTACCATCAACAACGGCCGGGTGGAGGAGAAGTACAGGGCTGTGTTCACCCGCGGATCCGTTGGATTTAAGAAAATGATCTATGGTGAATTCACCCTGAGGAACGACTGGTTCTCTACTTTACCTCCGGCAGATAATGCGGTATTGTCTAAATCGTTTGGTCTCTCCTTTGTTTTCAGCGACCTGATCCAGGATGCTGTTCCCTGGCTGAGCCATGGTAAACTGCGCGCTTCCTGGGGTGAGATCCCTCAGACCCTGGGAACCGGTACCACTTTTGGTGCCTATGTTTACCCCGGTTTCGCATATGGAGTTGGACAGTTCCAGTGGAACGGCAACTTCCTGATGGGTACGCCCAACCAGCTGGTAGACTCCAGCATCCGTGGTGCGGTTTCCACGCAGAAGGAAATTGGTCTTGACCTGGAATTCTTCCGTAACAGGGCTGGATTGAGTGTTACCTATTGGGATGGTTCCGAAAGAGACTTCCCCCGTGCTGTTTCCATGAACGGTGCCAGTGGTTTCACCAGCAAGCTGATCAATACCGGTCTGATCACCAAAAAAGGTATTGAAGTGAAACTGAGCGGTAAGCCCGTTTGGCTGCCCAACGTGAAGTGGGAAACCAACCTGATCTATGGCCGCCTGCTGGAAAACAAAGTGGTGTCCATTGCCCCGGGTACTTCCCGAATCAGTGTGCAGGGAGTATGGGGTGCTACCATGCCTTACCTGGTGCACGAAGAAGGTAAAGAGTGGGGACAGATCTATGGTAACGGTATGAAGCGCATCAACGGCCAGCCGGTGCTGGATGCCGATGGGTTTTATGTGAACGACCCCAACGTTTATTATGGAAGCGTACTGCCGAAATTCACGGGTGGTTTCCAGAACAGCATCCAGTTCCTGAAGCATTTTGTGGCTAATGTGAACATCGACTTCCAGTATGGCGGTAAGTTCGTATCCCTCTCGAACATGTGGGGTTCTTACTCCGGCCTCACTGCCCGTACCGCTACCACCAACGACAAAGGCAACCCGATCCGTGATGCGGTAGCAGACGGTGGTGGTGTGCACGTTTTTGGTGTGGACGCTGACGGAAAGAATGTTGATTATTATGTAGAGGCCCAGGATTATTTCCATAACCTGTATGGTAAAGCAGCTTTCGATGAATTCGTTTACGACCTCACTTTTGTGAAGCTCCGCGAAGTGTCATTGGGTTACCAGCTTCCTCTTAAGCAGATCGGTATCGATAAGTATGTACGTAACATAACCTTCTCGCTTGTAGCCAGGAACCCGATCCTGCTGTATGCAGAAACCGATGACTTTGATCCGTCTGAAATCAGCGCTATCAGTGGTGAAACCGGTCAGTTGCCTGGTACCAGGGGTATGGGTTTCAATCTTAAAATAGGCTTCTAACTGAATTACTCAACACAAATGATTTCACTAATGAAAAATAAAATTCTGTTGTATATCTCGATACCCTTTATCATGGGTATCACGGGATGTGAAAAATTTGAAGATTTCGGGGATACGAATGTGAACCCCGGAGCAACCAACAATCCGCTCGTTGCTGCCCTGCTCACCAACGCCGAGGCCAGCGTGGGTGGGTATGCCACGCAGACCCGCGGTGGATTGTATTCCCAGTTTTTTTCCGAAACCCAGTACACCGATGCCTCCCTGTACAGTCTTCCCCAGATTGATTTCCAGGGCGAATATTCCGGTGTGTTGTATGACCTGGAGAACATCAAGATCCAGAATGTCAGCAATAACATGAACCAGGTTGCCACGATCCTGCAACAGTTCATTTTCTCTACCATTACCGACCGCTGGGGCGATGTTCCTTACAGCGAGGCATTGAAAGGAAACGCCACGCCGAAGTACGACCGCCAGGAGGATATCTATAAAGGTATGATCGCTGCGCTGGCTGCTGCCGTGGATGGTTTTGATAACAGCTCACTGATCACCGGCGACGTGATCTTTGGTGGAAACGTGGAGCTCTGGAAGAAAACCGCCAATTCTCTCCGCATGATGATGGCCCTGCAGCTTTCCAATAAGTTCCCGGGCGCCGGTGAATATGCCGCTACTGCTTTCAAGGCAGCCCTGAACCACCCGGCGGGTTATATCAGTTCCAATTCCGAGAATTTCGATATCAATTATCCCGGTGGCAACTTCAAGAGCAACTGGTGGGGTGTGTATGATGGTCGTAAAGACCTGGCCGAGAGCGAGACGATGACCGACCTGATGAGCTCCCTGGCGGATCCCCGCCAGCAGGCTTTCGGTGGTGAGTCTGAAGCTGCCGGCAACTATAACACTTCCAATGTAGGGATGCCTTATGGACTGGCCCGTGCCAAGGCGGAAGCCTTCACGTCTGCCAACCCAACCTGGGCAAGGGTCCTGAGGGGTGATTTCCGCCAGGAAAATGGTACTGTTGTTATGTTGGGTGCCGCACATGTGGCGCTGGCCCGTGCCGAAGCGGCCAACCTGGGCTGGACCTCTGAAAACCTGGCTGCTGTTTACCAGGAAGGTATCGAACTTTCTTTTGAGCAGTGGGGACTGACCATGCCCGCAACCTACCTGGCACAAGCCAGTGTGGCTGTTGGCGCAGCAGGTGCCACCAACAATACGAAGAACATCGCGATCCAGCGTTTCATCGCTGCTTATCCCAATGGCCTGCAGGGCTGGAACATCTGGCGCAAGACCGGGTATCCTGA
>CBFGLD010000123.1:0-8464 GCA_965649495.1 uncultured Flavihumibacter sp.
ACCGGAGGTGCTGTAAAAGACGGGGAGGCCCTGGTGCAGGGCGACCAGCGTGATAAGGTGTTGCAGTGGTTGTTGAAGAACGGATATGCTAAATCAAAAAAGATCTGAGCTGCATGTGTAGCCCATCATTTTCCCTATTCTTATTAGATGCCACTGCTGCCAGTTGGGGTTTGTACCAATTGGTCTTTGTTTGTGCAGCCTTGCTGGGCATGTACAGCGCATTCCTTTGGTACGAAGGAAACCGCGACAAGCATCCAGAGGGGGCCCGTCGTGGTAAGTTGTTGTTCCTTCTTGCTGTTGTGGCGATGGTAGCAACCGCCTTTGTATCCGTTGCGGTCACCCGCCAGTTGCCCTTCTGATGGCTTCTTCCAGCATTTTGTCTTTCCCGCCCTCTATATCTTCTTTTGAGTTCACCACGCGGATATCGGGGGCCACTCCGATTCCTTCCTCTGAATTTCCAAGAGCATTACGGTAATCTCCCACTCCCAGGAAATAAAGCCAGCCGTTGGGAAGTTCTCTTGCAACCACGTCCGTGAATCCTCCTGCAGTGGTGTCGCCGATTTGTAATACCTGTTGCTGTGTATTCAAGGCCCAGGTAAATGTTTCACCGGCACTTGCTGTCCAGCGTGAGGTGAGCAGGAAAACAGGTTTGACATATGGTTCAGGGTAAACTGGGGTATACCAATATTCCGTTTTTGTAAAATCATCGTGTGCCGGTCCATTTCTTTTTCGGGTGGACATGAAGAGTTTGGGTTCGGTCGAAAAGCAGCCAGCTATGAAACTGCTTACGCGATCGTCGCCACCGGAATGATCTCTTATGTCAATTATCAGACTTTGGGTGTTTTTCAGGTAGGCCAGGATGGTAGTCATCTGTTGCTGGTAAAATTTCAGGGGTTTGCCGAATTCACCCAAATGCAGGTAACCAATATTATCGTCCATTATGCCGTAGTGCAATTTATCGTCAATGGTGTTAAGTTGCGGCAGGTATTTGCTCTTAACCAAACCGGCTGAGAATACGTCCTGGAATGGCTTTTCGCGGAAGAATTCGCTGCTTTCAAACCTGGGTAGTCCGTCTGTGGTCGGTTGCAGGAAAACGTGGATGTCGTTCACAGGATCGATGAGTTCGCATAACACGGAATAGAGCTCAGCGTTGTTCATGTTGGCGTGAATTTTCGGCCGGTTTACCTGATAAAGTGAATCCCAGTTGATATTTCTGACCCCGAATCCACCATACCAGCGATCGAAACCCTTCCACAGTTCATCGAAATTATTAGCGGGTGTATTAGATGGTGGGTCTGGTAATAAAGTTTTTTGGCATGCGCTTGCCAGGGTCCATATCAGCAGATTTAATAAGACAATTTTTTTCATCGCATAATATTTAGTGACTATTATTGAAAGCCCAGTGTCAGGCCAATATTGTTCTGGAATAATGTGATTGGATTTTCATACCGGTAATGCAGCCATTGGCCGGAATAATGTAGTCCCAGTTGAGTTCTGGAGGCAATATTGTAGGTGTACTGGGCGTCTATCCGGATGTTCTGGAAGTTTCCAAACCAGGTCCACCGGCTACCCTGTTTCAGAACAGTGCCCAGGTTTGATTTGTCCGTTGGAGAATTGACGGTATTATGGTAAGGAAGCCTTGTGTTACGGGCAAACAGGGGGATGGAAATTCCAACCCGAAAATGATGTTTATTGCCCAGGGTGGAAAGTTGGGTGAAATCAGCATTCACAGTAGCAGCATGCATCCAGCCTGTGCGCACGATATTGTCGGAGTAGAAAAGCTGGCTGCTAATGGACGCACCTGCATACCGGTTACTTATAAGGTCTTTGTTACCAAAGCGGGTCATTCCATTATCTACCGATCTTGCATACCCGATTTTCAGGTGTGTATTATATATTGTACCCCTGAGTGTGTTAGAATCAGTGCGGATTGTGCCATTTTCATCCTGGCTGGTATGGTACCATTTGCGGTTGCTGAAACCGGTGGGGAAAAAAGGGCCGAAAGCCCCCTTGAGTGAAATATCAAATAATTGCGACGCATCGCTGCGGCGATATGCCAGGGAAAAAGTCTTTTCGCTGGATTGGTATTTCAGGGGGGATGCCTGCCGGTCTGACATCCAGGTACGCTCGTAACCAATACCCACCTGCAGGCTTCCTTTTCGTGTCAGGTGGGTTTTTTGAGCGGTCAGCTGCTGGCAGAAGCAGGAGCAAATCCCGATCAGTAAAAGTGCGCTTCTCATTGATTCCTTTTTTTAACAGAAGCAAAGATGGTTGTCTGTGGAAAGGGAGTCAAGGAGATTCACTTTGAAGCGTAGCCTTGGGTAGCTGAATTGTATTTTTTTGGAGGCATGAGGAGGTTAAGCACCCAACCAGGATTTGAATGCCCCGGATTTTTCCCTGCTGATGACTATGTGTTCCCCACAATCCGGTTGGAGCGTAACCCTTAACTTCTGGTTGAACCAGGTATGAATCTCGTGGATACAGCAATCGCTGACCAGAAATTGCCGGTTGGCACGGAAAAATTTTTGAGGATTAAGGCTCTGCTCCAGTTCATCCAGGGTAAGGTCTGTCAGGTACTTTTTGTTATCCTTTGTATACAAAAAGCAGCATCCCTGTTCAGATTGGAAGTAAGCTACTGAACCAGTATTAATGCTCACCATAGCCTGCTTGAGACGTATCAAAATCCTTTCGCGGAATGCTTGTTGCTGTCTGTCTGGATTGATGCCCTGTAACAACGCTTCGATACCTGTAATTAATTGCTGCGGGTGGTTACGCTCCCTGAGTTTAACCAGTGCGGCTTCCAGTTCCTCCTGTCGTATGGGTTTCAGCAAATAGTCAACGCTGTTTACTTTAAAGGCTTTGATGGCGTATTCGTCGTAAGCAGTGGTAAATATTACCGGTGCGTTCAGTTTTATTTCCTGGAAGACTTCAAAGCTTTGCCCGTCGGCCAGCTCAATGTCCATCAGGACCAGGTCAGGTATTCCATTGTTTCTCAGCCAGCAGACTGTTTCACTTACACTTTGGGTAATGCCTGTTACTTCAGCGTCCGGATCCGCCAGCGCCAGCATTTTCTTTAATTGTTTTGCCAGCAGTAATTCGTCTTCAACGATCAGTACTTTCATATTCTTTTGCATTAATAAGGGGAATACTCACTTCAAAGTGGGATTGCGTGCGGTTGATCCTGATATCAGGTTGTTTCAGAAGTTTGTATTTGGCAGCGATGTTATGCAAACCGGTGCCGCTACCCGCTGGCCGGGTGGCTTTCAGGTGAAGTTTATTTTGTACGGTAAGCCAGTTGTCAGCATTGGTAAAAATGCGAACCTCCAAAGGATCCTGGGGCAGCACTGCATTGTGTTTTACTGCATTCTCCACCAATAACTGCAAGGTATGAGGAGGCAGGAGGTTTTCCAGCGCCTGTTCTTTTACATCAAAGCTAAGTTGTAATGCATTGCCGAACCTGGTTTCCAGCATTCCCGCATAAGCGTGGATGAATGCCAGTTCATTGTGCAATGAGGTGAGGGGCTTTTCCATATCCTGGAGCAGGTAACGGTAAACGGCAGACATTTCAGTTATGAATTGCTGAGCTTTACCAGGGTTCTCTTCCACTAGTGAGGAGAGCGATCCGAGGCTGTTAAAGAGGAAATGAGGGTTGACCTGGGCCTTTAGTGAGTTCAGCTGAGTTTGAAGGTTTTCCCTTTTCAGGATCTCGGCCCTGACGGCCATATGTTTCCACCCGGTGAAATAATAGATGCTTTCATAGATGCCGGCAACGATGATAACAAAGAGTAGTGCGACGAAAAATCCATGCAGGTAGGCTTCTACCGGGAAGGCATATCCCCAGAACATGGTTTTGTCATAGAAAAAAATATTCAGCGTCCGGATAACCAGGGTTACGAGTGTGCTGATAACAAGGATATTCAGGATCCGGGTCCTGGTCTGGCCAAGTGAGGGATACCGTTTCCTGGAGTAAATGATGACCACCCGGATGGCTTCCCACAGTAACATACTTTCGGCAAGGCTTAACAGGTAAATCTGCCAGAAGTCAAACTTCTCTTCACCGGAGGCGTTCCGGTTGTAAAAAACAGTATGGGCCACCAGGGCCAGTACGGGCAGTCCAATCAGCCGGAACCAGTTATCGTTTAATTTTTTGGCAACCATAAGAATGGATGCAAATAAGGGAATTGTGGGAGCCTTTCCAACCTTCAAGGGGATGAAGCGTCAATTTTACACCCTGGAGTGCGGGACTTTTGTTAATCATCCGGCGAAAACAAAAAAAGCAACTGTAATGAACAGTTGCTTTCCCGGAAATCGTTCCTGTTTTATTATTATTGACCCTGGGCCAGGCTATAGGCCTTTTTATCTCCCCACATGTTCAGGAGTTCTGTGGAGCAGATTTTGAAATCTGCGGCCAGTCCCCGGTATAATTCCATAATGTCTGTTTGGGTAACGGAGGCATCACCCACCGATTCAAAGCGAGCGGTGTACTGGTTTACCATATTAGTAAATACGGAACCTTTGGGCCATACCTGTGTGCCGCGGTTGGAGATGGTGACCAGTTTGAACAGGTCGCCCGTATGCCGGAGGCATTTATCAGCCACCACTGCGGGCTGTTCGGAACTTTCCAAAAACATATCTACCCCAATGATGCGTTCGTCTTCGGGCTCTTTGGACATGATCATGGGGTTTTCTTCCAGTTTGAAGACAGTAGGGGTGGCGGGTTGGTTAGGAATCAGGGCTTTTGCACCGTGGGTGGGGGTTTTACCCATATTGCCGATGATGGCGTTGGCGAATTCGGTTGTATTAACGGATGCCGTGGAGCGGTCGCCGAAATCTCCGGTATGCACCCCGCTTTCAAGCGTATACAATAAGGCGTTTTCTATTACGGCGGCATTTTCCATAAGTCCCAGGTGGCGCAGCATGGCAATTCCGCTTAACAGGAGTGCCGTTGGGTTGGCTATATTTTTTCCCGCGATATCGGGGGCTGTACCGTGTACGGCTTCAAAGATGCAGATATGGTCACCAATGTTTGCGGAAGGAGCAAACCCCAGCCCACCTACCAGTCCGGCGCAGAGGTCACTTACGATATCCCCCTGTAGGTTGGTGAGCACTACTACGTCGAATTCGTTGGGTCGGCTTACCAGTTTCATGCAGAGGTCATCAACGATAACATCGTCGGCCTTTAGCTGAGGATATTCTTTTGCCACTTCGTAGAAGACTTCGAGGAAGAGGCCGTCGGTGATTTTCATGATATTAGCCTTATGGCCGCAGGTGATGCGGCGGGCCCCTTTTTTGGAGGCCATTTCAAAGGCATATTTGATCACCTGAAGGGAACCGGGGCGGGTAATAAAGCGGCGGCTCAGGGCAACATCGTGGGTGAGCATGTGCTCCACGCCGCCATAGGTGTCTTCAATATTTTCGCGAACAATGGTCAGGTCGATGGGTATGCCGGCCTTACTGAAAACGGTATCCACTCCGTGAAGCGTCTGGAAAACACGGTTATTGGCGTAGGTGTTCCAGGTTTTACGGGCAGTTACGTTTACGCTTTTAACACCTTTGCCTTTAGGGGTTTCCATGGGTCCTTTGAACAGGATGCCGAGATTTTCAATTGTTTGCTGGGCTTCAGGTGTCATGCCGTTGGAGTATCCCTTATCGAAAACCCATTTGCCCATTTCCACATACTCGTATTCCAGTGGTACTTTGTTGGCCGCAAAGATGTTCAGCACGGCTTGCATGATCTCCGGACCGATACCATCTCCCTTAGCTACAGCTATTTTCATATAAAAATATTTACAGTGTGAAATTGTCAGGTGGCGCAAAGGTAAGCCGGGGCCACGAACGAACGTTCATAAAATGAACAAAAACTGGCCACGGCGGTTGATTTTATATACCTTTAAATCAAATTTCCTGGAATGAACAGTACCACCACACAGGGTGTTGAGGTTAGTGTGGAGACCTATTACCAGCCAGATTACTCCAATCCCATTGGGGGGGAGTATATGTTTGCTTACCGGATCACCATTGATAATCATAATAGTTTTGCCGTGAAGCTGCACCGCAGGCATTGGCACATTTTCGATTCCAATGGGGAATACCGTGAAGTGGAGGGCGAAGGCGTGGTGGGGGTTCAGCCGGTTTTACCTCCCGGAGACCGGTACCAATATGTAAGTGGCTGTAATCTCCGTTCCGAAATTGGCCGGATGACGGGTAGCTACCAAATGGAGAATGTGGATACTAAACGGTTTTTTGATGTCCAGATTCCTGCTTTTGATATGGTGGCACCTTTTAAAAACAATTAGGATCAGATCCCTTTTTCTTTCATGACTCTGTTCAGCCATTTCAGCATGGCAAAACAAACTGCTGCCGCTGCCATCAACAGGGCGAAGTTAAGCCAGAAGTAATTGGCTTTGTTTTCGTACTGATCCCACATAGTAGCCAACACGCCTGATAGTTTATTTCCGATAGACGTGCTTACGAACCAGCCGCCCATCATAAGGGAAGTAATCCTTGGGGGACTCAGTTTTGAAACGATCGACAATCCCATTGGGCTGAGGAAAAGTTCTCCGATGGTAACCACACCATAACTGGCCACGAGCCACCACAAGCTGGCTTTTTCAGCGCCATTGTGACTGGCGTGTACTGCTGCCACCATCACCAGTGCAGAGAGGCCAGAAATGAACAGCCCCCATGCGATCTTTGTAGCGGTACTGGGTTCCCGATTACGGTTACGCATCCACGTGAAAAGGGCAACCACCAGAGGTGTTAAAAGGATTACCCAGCCGGGGTTAATACTTTGGCTGAGGTTGGTGGCCCATACTTTTATCTCTTCCCCTTCTGCGGGTTTTTCGTTTTCCGGCAGGTTTCTGAAATAAGGGTGGTAGTTAAATTCTTTTAAGATAATGCCTTCCTTTTTCTGCAAACGGAATTGGGAATCGTACAGGGCCACGCTGTCTTTTTTGTAGGGGATGGTTTGTGCCAGTGAGAGCCCATCGGCAATGGTTGCCGCATTGCCGTTGAGTGAGCGGTTGGTATAGCGGTCAGCCCATGTGGTTAGGGCGGATCCATTTTGTTTGAAAACTGCCCAAAAAAGAATGACAACTGCGAAGATCGCCAGCAGGGCAGCGATGGGGCGTTTTTCTGCGGATTCGGCTTTCGTGTACAAAGAGCCGTAAAAATAGAGTACGGGAATACAGGCAAAGATGAAAGCATCGGTAGAGTCGGAGCCGAATAAACTACCCGGCAACAGCCATCCCAGGATACCGGCCACTATGGATGGCACCAATATCAGGAGTAGGATGCGGTTTATGGACATATCGCCTTCTTTCACGCCTTTTTTGATATCAAAAGCGGCATAATGTCGGGTTCCGATCACGAATACGATGACCCCGAGGAGCATGCCTACTCCAGCGGCAATAAAAGCATACCCCCATCCCAGCAGGATATACAGGGCTGCGCCGAAAAAATTACAGATGAATGCCCCCAGGTTAATACCCATATAGAAGATATTATACCCCTCGTCTTTTTTCTCCCGGTATTGGGAAGTGGAATACACGTTCCCCAGCAGCGTGCTGATATTGGGTTTGAAGAAGCCGTTTCCAAAAATCACGAGTGTCATGCTGGTGTAGAGCATGGCGGTATTGTGTATGGCCATCAGGCAATAACCCAGGGCCATCATGAGTCCGCCACCGATGATGGATATCCGGTAACCGAGGTACCGGTCGGCCAGAAGTCCGCCGATGAAAGGGGTCAGAAAAACCAGCGCGATGAAGGTTCCGTAGAGGTCGGCGGCTTCTGCTTCGGTCATCCCATAACCGGTTTTAACATCTTTCAGGTATAAAGTGAAGATGCCGATCATCAGGTAGTAGCCAAAACGTTCCCACATCTCTGAGAAAAAGAGATAAGGGAGGGCACGGGGATGGTTCTTCCACATGGGCGGGTATTTAGGGATCAGGTTATTAATCTTCCTGGTGCATCATTTTTTGCAGTTTTTTGGTCAGCAGGAACAGGATGAGCGATGCAGTGCCTGCCAGGCCTACAAATAGCAGGAAGAAATCAAAGTTGTTATTCATGTTATACCCGAGGAAACTGGTGGTTTTGCCATCGGGGTAGAGTGCGCTAAGGATGCCGGCAAATTTATTGGCACCGGCATTGGCCAGGAACCAAACTGCCATCAACAAGGAAGCGAATTTTATGGGGGCGAGTTTATTCACCAGGCTAAGTCCAATGGGGGAGAGGCAGAGTTCGCCCGCAGTGTGCAGGGCATACATGCCTATAAGCCACATCATACTTACCTTAATGCCAGGTTCTACCCCACTCACGCCGAATGCGATCCAGAGATACCCTATGGCCAGCAGGAGCAATCCCCAGGCCATTTTGGTAGGGGAGGCAGGTTCGTTTTTTCCAAGTTTAATCCAAAGCCATGCAAAGAAGGGAGCGAAGCTGACTACGAAGATGGAGTTTAAGGAGG
>CBFGLD010000124.1:0-8460 GCA_965649495.1 uncultured Flavihumibacter sp.
TGCCCGAAGGTAACAGTGGACTGGGATTGGGTTTGCTGGGTTTCAGCAGTGATGAGGTTCTTCCCGCAGACGTATATGCGAAGCTAAAGGCTGAGGCGCTCAGCCAGGGGCGTGGTACGGTTCAGGCTGATATCCTGAAAGAAGACCAGGCGCAGAATACCTGCATCTTTTCAACCGAATTTGCGTTGAAGCTGATGGGTGATGTGCAGGAATATTTCATCGGGAATAAGGTTCGGAATTTTTACAGCGTCAGTATCAGCGGATACCATATTGCAGAAGCGGGCGCCAATCCCATTACGCAGCTGGCATTCACGCTGGCTAACGGTTTCACCTATGTGGAGTATTACCTCAGCAGGGGTATGCACATCGATGATTTTGCACCCAATCTCAGTTTCTTTTTCAGCAATGGCATGGATCCTGAGTACAGTGTGATCGGCCGAGTGGCCCGGAGAATCTGGGCCAAGGCCATGAAGCTCAAGTATAAGGGCAATGACCGGAGCCAGAAGCTCAAATACCATATCCAGACTTCGGGTCGCTCGTTGCATGCACAGGAGATCGACTTTAATGATATCCGGACCACGCTGCAGGCACTGTATGCCATTTACGATAATTGCAATTCACTGCATACCAATGCGTATGATGAAGCCATTACTACTCCAACGGAAGAAAGTGTGCGCAGGGCCATGGCCATCCAGCTCATCATCAACCGCGAGCTGGGAAGCGCAAAAACGGAGAATTTTATCCAGGGTAGCTTCCTGGTGGAAGAGCTGACCGATCTGGTGGAAGAGGCCGTGCTGGCTGAGTTTGAGCGGATCAATGAGCGGGGCGGTGTGTTGGGTGCCATGGAACGGATGTACCAACGCAATAAGATCCAGGAGGAAAGCCTCCACTACGAAATGCAAAAGCATACCGGTGAGTTGCCGATCATCGGTGTGAATACCTTTCTTAATAAAAAAGGGTCACCCACGGTGGTGCCGGGCGAGGTCATCCGAAGCACCCGGGAGGAGAAGGAGCAGCAGATCGCCAACCTGCAGGCTTTCTGGAAAAGGAATGAAGGGCGTTCGGCGGCTGCATTGGCCCGGCTGAAGGAGGTGGCCACCACTAACGGCAATATCTTTGCCGAACTGATGGAAACCGTCAAATCTTGTTCCCTGGGCCAGATCACCCATGCACTCTACGAAGTGGGCGGCCAGTACCGTAGGAATATGTAAATTGAACCTGCCTTAGGTGTCTGACACATGTTCGGGGGAGGTCCGAACATGTTACGAACATATGTCCGAACGTCCCCCGAACATGTGTCAGACACCTCAACGGCTCCCAAAACCTGCACACATGAAACATATTTCTCTTTTACTGCTGCTGTTTGCAGTAGTGGCCTCTGGATTGGCACAATCAAAAAAGCGAGGGCCGGCAAAGTCTACCGCAAAGCTGCCTACCAGCGATTCTGTTCTGGCCAGTGCCTTTAGTAAAGTTAAATTCCGGAATATTGGTCCCCTCCGAGGCGGCCGGTCTGTAACGGCAACGGGTATCCGGGGCGATGATAAGACTTATTATATGGGTACCACCGGCGGTGGTGTTTGGAAAACCACCGATGCCGGGATCAGCTGGGTCAACATTTCTGATGGTTATTTTAGGACCGGCTCAGTGGGCGCCGTTGCCGTAGCCGAGTCGGATCCCAATGTGATCTATGTCGGGATGGGGGAGCATGCTCCGCGTGGGGTCATGACCTCTTACGGTGATGGGGTTTATAAAAGTACCGATGCCGGTCGCACCTGGAAACATACCGGCCTGGGCGACAGCCGCCAGATTGCCGCTGTCCGCATCCATCCGTCGGATCCCGACCAGGTGTTTGTAGCCGTACAGGGGGCACTGAACGGGCCATCCCGTGAGAGAGGTGTGTTTCGTTCCACCGATGGTGGCGCCACCTGGAAGAATGTACTTTTTGTGAATGACAGTACCGCCTGCTCGGATCTCAGTATGGATCCTTCTAACCCCCGGATATTGTATGCAGCCATGTGGGAGCACCACCGGCTTCCCTGGGAGGTGAAGAGTGGGGGGCCGGGTAGCAATCTTTATAAATCCACCGATGCCGGTGTCACCTGGAGTAAAATAGAAAACGGCCTTCCCAAAGAAAAGGGTAAGATGGCCATAGCAGTATCGCGCTCCAATCCCGATAAGGTCTATGCGCTGGTAGAAAGCGATACCTGGAAAGAACAGGGGGGACTCTTCGTGAGCAATGATGGAGGATCTTCGTTTACTCGTGTCAGTAAGGATCATCGCCTGACTACCCGGGCGTGGTATTATATAGAGATTGCCATCGACCCGCAAAATGAAAATGTGGTTCACGTGCTGGGGGCCGAGTGGCTCAAAAGTATTGATGGCGGTGCCAACTGGAGCACGCTGAATACCGCGCATGGCGATTACCACCAGCTCTGGATCAACCCTTCCAACTCCACCAATATGATCATGGCAGATGACGGTGGAGCCTCCATCAGTTTCAATGGTGGAACCACCTGGAGTTCTCTGGACAATCAACCGACGGCCCAGCTGTACCGGATAAATGCGGATAACCTTTTTCCTTACCAGCTATATGCGGGGCAGCAGGACAATACTTCGCTGCTGACAGAGAGCCGTAACACCTGGGGTGGCAGTATCACGGAAAGAAACTGGTTTTATAGTGCCGGGGGCGAAAGCGCATTCCTTGCCTTTGATCCCGATAACCCCCGTTATGTAATGGGGGGTAGTTACCAGGGTACTATTGAATTGGTGGACCAGCAGGTGAAGGAAGGCAAGGGCGTTATGGTAGTGCCCCTCCAGTACCAGAGTCTGGAAGCCCGTAACATGAAATACCGTTTCAACTGGAATGCCCCGGTTATCTACAGCCAGCGTGAAAAGTCCTTTTACCATGCCGGTAACCGGTTGTTCCGTACTTCGGATATGGGTCGTAGTTGGACGCCCATTTCGCCTGATCTTACCCGTCATGACACCTCGAAGTTAGGTAAGGGAGGAAGGCCCTATACCAATGAAGGGGCGGGTGGTGAAAACTATGCCACTATTTCCTATGTGGTGGAGTCGCCGCACGAAAAGGGCGTTTTCTACACCGGCAGCGATGATGGTCTGGTTCATGTGACGCGTGATAACGGGGCTACCTGGGATAATATCACACCGGCGGGCATGCCGGAGGCCCTGGTGAACAGTATTGAGGTGTCGCCTCATGATAAGGCCACCGTCTATATCGCCTGCACACGATATAAGATGAATGATCTTAGCCCGATGCTGTATCGCAGCAGTGATTATGGCCGTACGTGGACGCGCATCAACAACGGCATACCTGTTGGGGCATACACCCGTGTTGTACGGGAAGACGATAAGATGCCCGGTTTATTATATGCGGGAACGGAAACGGGACTGTATGTTTCCTGGAATAACGGCAATGATTGGTCGAACCTGCAACTAGGACTTCCGGTTACTCCGGTTACGGACCTTAAAGTACATCGCGATAACCTGGTGGCGGCAACAATGGGCCGGTCGTTCTGGATACTGGATGACCTGTATGTTTTGCGTCATCGTCCTGGACTTCTGGATAAAGGTGATGTACAGTTACTGGGCCCGTCTCAGGTGTACCGGGTCAGTGGCGGCAGCAGCCTCGACAATCCTGCCGCCCACGATTCAGATAAACCGTTGACTGCAACACGAGGTGGGGTGAATGCTCCCACTGGAGCGGTCTTCTATTATAAATTACCCGAAGGGGCGGATAGCGCCCGGCTAACGCTGGAGATCCGTGATGCCAAAGGGGGATTAGTCCGGCAATACCTGGATACTGCGGATGCCCGATTTGTTTCTTTTGCGGGTGGTCCTTCGGCCGATCCTCTTTTGCCACGGAAAGCGGGGTTGAACCGCTTTGTGTGGGACCTGCGTTATCCAACGTATCCCGGGGTGCCCACTGCTTATATCGAGGGAAGCTGGCGGGGTCATCGGGCTGCCCCGGGGGACTACAGTGCGGTACTGAAAGTGGTTCCGTCAGGATCTGCTACCGGTACGGAGTATACGCATTCTTTCCGGGTACTGGCTGATCCCCGCATTCCGGCCAGCCAGGCGGATTACGATGAGCAGCACCAGTGGCTGTCGAAAGTGGAGACCGGCTTACGGGAAGTACATGAATCGGTATTAAACCTAAGGACGGCCAGGGATCAAGTGTCCGGGCTCCTGAAGTGGATCGATGGTTCCACAGCTTATCCTGAAGTAAGGATGGCGGCAAAGAGTCTCCAGGAAAAAATGCTCCACTGGGAAGAGGAGCTGGTACAAAACCGTACCCAGAGTTACGATGATATCATCAATTTTGTGAACAAGCTCAGTGCCGATTATTTTTTCCTGAAAGGTGAGATGGACACTAATATGCCGCAGGTTACCAACGGCCAGAAAGAGCAGTTTGCAACCCTGGATGCCACCTGGCAGCCTTTAAAACAGCGGTATCAGGCCATCGTGAAGGAGGACATTCCCGCGCTCAATGCGCTGTGCAGGAAAGCCGGGATTGACCGGGTTATGATGCCATTGTTTTAGGTTTGCGTTAGGTGTCTTATGTTAGGTGTCTGACTCTTGTTCGCAGGGTGTTCGAACGTGTTGCGAACTAATGTCCGAACGTTATGCGAACCTATGTTCGGACATTTTCTGATGCCCACAACCAATCAGATGGAAAACAAAAAACAAGGAATCGATATTGTGAATGAGGTGCTGGAGGCCTGTATTATGGCGTATCCGGTATCCTCTTTCATTATAAGTTTATATAAACAGTATCTAAAGCTGGGTAGCCTGAGCCGTAAGCAATTGGTGGGCTTGTACGCAAAGGCATCGGGAATCGCGGACCTTCCATCCGGTAAACTGGCTGCTTTGGAAGCCTTGATACACCGGATGCCTGTAAAGCTTCGCTCAGAAAAACCGGCCCCGAAGCCATTGTATGAGAAAGCGGATCAGTGGGGGGAGGTCATGCAGAAAATACTGGCTCGCTACCCGGAACATAAAAGGGTATTATTTCTCCAATCCAAGTATCGGAACAACGAGCCGTTGACACCTGCAGAAATCGCCGACCTGAAAAGATTTTTAAAAATGCTCTGAGGGGCGTTCGAACATGCTGCTAACATATGTCCGAACGTGCTGCTAACATATGTCCGAACGTCCCCCGAACACGTGTCAGACACCTAAAGCGGGGCCAGGCAGCCCTGGTACATGCCCGGTGTAATTCCTTCCGATTTTTTGAAAAGACGTACAAAATAGTTTACGTCGCTGAAGCCGCATTGCTGGCTCACGGAGGTAACGGAATTTCGCGGGTCGGAAAGCAATTGTTTGGACAGCCGGATCCGTTCCCGGTTAATATATTCCAGCGGGGTAAGGCCAAACTGCTGGCGGAACCAGCGGAAGAAAGCATTGCGGCTCATATAGGCTTTCCGGCACAAACTGTCCATGGAAATGCGGTCCGTAAGGTGCTCGTTGATGTAATGCAAAACGTGGTGTAGCCTCGAGTGGTTGCCCAGGTCACTGCTTTCCAAAGCTACCTGTGTGAGGTGCTGGCTTTGTACCAGACGTATTAAGAGTTCCTTCAGACTCAGGTCCGCGTAAATGTTCTTGGCCCGCTCGCCGCTGCTGCAAACCCTGATAAGTTTATTGATCGTATGGGTGACCTCGGTATCATTGTCGAAATGATACTGGTTGAAACGTAACCGCCATTCCTTCGGTTGATCAGTATCGTTATAATAGGTATTCAGAAAGTTCATCGTATCATTCACATAGCGGGCATCCACAGCCAGTGCAATGCATTGTGAAGGTGTTTCGGGTGATGCCTCCGGGAAATCGATCACCATGGTTTCATCCGCGGGCACGATCACCGTTTCTCCTGGCAGGTAGTCGAAGGCGGGCTCATCAAACAGGTGCATGACCTTTTTTCCCCTGACCATGCTCGTTATAACAAAATCGCCAAAGGTTAGTGGAACGCGCCAGGCCTGCTGGTAACTTTCAAAAATGTTCATCTCGCAGTTATTGAGATTAAACACCCGCCGGTTCTCCACCATCGTCTGCAGGTATTTCGGATGGGTGAGATCAATTTTATTCAAATACTGGCGTTGCGGCATGAGATGAATTTACCAAAATTCACGGCAACACTATCCGGTTATTGGGAACAGAAGGTACGATTGTGCTATTAAAAAACACGATTGTGAAACCAATTACGGCCAAATGGTTCAAACTTGAAGCCATTAACTAACGAAAAAAGCTTGCATATGAGCACTGCAACCGCATCTGCGCCTGCTAACGTGGCGCCGCGCCCTTCCTTCAAAGACCGCTACGAACATTATATCGGGGGGCAATGGGTAGCCCCTGAGAGCGGTGAATATTTTGACAATATCTCACCGATCGACGGTAAAGTCTTTACCCGTGCCGCCCGCGGGAATGCCGCCGATATCAACAAAGCCGTTTCGGCCGCATGGGAGGCCTTCCCTGCCTGGAGCAAAACCGCTGCCGCTAAACGGAGTAATATTCTGTTGCGCATCGCCCAGATCATTGAAGACAACCTGGAATACCTGGCCCGCGTGGAAACCATCGACAATGGTAAGGCCATACGGGAAACCCGTGCCGCAGATCTCCCCCTGGTGGTGGACCATTTCCGGTATTTCGCGGGAGTGATCCGCAGTGAGGAAGGCAGCCTGAGTGAACACGATGAAACCACTGTCAGCATCAATATTCATGAGCCAATTGGGGTGGTGGGACAAATCATTCCCTGGAACTTTCCCTTGCTGATGGCCACCTGGAAGATCGCGCCTGCGCTGGCTGCGGGCTGCTGCGTGGTGGTGAAACCGGCCGAACAAACGCCTACCAGCATCATGTGCCTTATGGAACTGATCGGCCAGGAACTTCCTGCGGGTGTGCTCAACATCGTAACCGGCTTTGGAGTGGAAGCTGGTAAACCGCTGGCAACACACCCTCGCGTGAGCAAGGTTGCTTTTACCGGTGAAACTACTACGGGGCGTCTTATCATGCAATATGCTGCAGAAAACCTGGTGCCGGTTACCATGGAACTGGGCGGTAAGAGTCCCAATATCTTTTTCAAATCGGTTGCGGATGCAGACGACGAGTTTTTCGACAAGGCCGTGGAAGGTGCCGTCATGTTTGCGTTGAACCAGGGTGAGATATGCACTTGTCCCTCACGGATACTAGTACACGAAGACATCTACGACAAGTTTATGGAGAGGGTGGTTCGTAGGGTGCAGGCCATCAAGATGGGCAACCCGCTCGACGGCGAAACCATGATGGGGGCCCAGGCTTCTGAAGACCAGTACAATAAGATCCTGAGTTATATCGATATCGGCAAGCAGGAAGGTGCCCGGCTGCTTTGCGGCGGTGAGGCTTTTCACATCAACAGCGGGCTGGAGCATGGGTATTACATCCAGCCCACCATATTTGTGGGCAATAATAAGATGCGCATTTTCCAGGAAGAGATATTCGGTCCGGTAGTCAGCGTTACCACTTTCAAAACAACTGAGGAAGCTATAGAGATCGCCAACGACACGTTATATGGACTGGGTGCCGGCGTGTGGACCCGCGATGCGCATGAGTTGTACCAGGTTCCGCGCGCTATCCAGGCCGGACGCGTATGGGTGAATTGTTACCACGCATATCCTGCCCACGCACCTTTTGGCGGTTATAAGAAATCGGGCTTTGGTCGCGAGACGCATAAGATGATGCTTAACCATTACCGTCATACGAAAAATATGCTGGTATCTTACAGCAAGCAAAAGTTGGGATTCTTTTAAGCGAGTCGCGACGTGTCTTTTCATCGGGCCCTCCTGACGGGCCCGATGTTCTTACCAATGGTGAACCTGTAAACTTTACTGTATGCCAGTGTCAAGAGTTCTTGCAACGGAGCAGGCGGTCCAATTGATTCAACGGCTCATCGCTGCCCACGGACCATTGATGTTCCACCAGAGTGGTGGCTGTTGTGACGGTTCACAGCCCATGTGTTTTATGGAGGGGGAATTCCGGATTGGGGGTTCTGATGTTTGCCTGGGCGAAGTGGAAGGCTGTAAGTTTTACATGAACCGCGACCAGTTTGAATATTGGAAACATACGCAGCTCATCCTGGATGTTACTCCCGGCCGGGGCAGCAGCTTCAGCCTCGAGATTCCGCTGGGACTTCGGTTCCTGACGCGGTCAAGGGTATTTACGGACGCGGAGTTGATGGAACTGGTCCCGGTTTAGGTGTCTGACACATGTTCGGGAGACGTCCGAACGTGCTGCTAACATATGTCCGAACGTCTCCCGAACATGTGTCAGACACCTAAAATCACTTCCAATCGGGGGTTTCGTTTCCGTAACCATTGCTCCAGTCTCCCAGGCCGCGGGAGGCGCGCCAGGAACTTTCTTCGCGGTCCAGGCTGGCTTTTTTGGAACTACCCAGCAATCCCAGGATCCGCT
>CBFGLD010000125.1:0-8455 GCA_965649495.1 uncultured Flavihumibacter sp.
TGAGTAACCGCGCCAGTGTGATGGATTATCCGCACCCACAGGCAGCAATAAACGACGACGGAACCATCAGCCTCGTCAACGCCTACGATGACAAAATCGGGGAATGGGATAAGCTGGCCATCACCTGGGGTTACCAGGATTTTCCCGATGGTGTTAACGAAGCAGCCGAACTGGACAAACTGCTGCGCGACGGTGCTTCGCGGGGCTTGCAGTTTATCAGCGACCGGGATGCAAGGGCACCCGGCGGAATGCACCCCCAGGCACATCTTTGGGACAATGGGCGCGATGCCGTCAAAGAGCTGGAAGCCGTGATGGCGGTTCGTAAGAAGGCCCTGGAACGTTTCGGAGAAAACAATATCCGCCCGGGTATGCCCCTGGCGATGCTGGAAGACGTGCTGGTGCCCGTATACCTTTACCACCGCTACCAGTTGGAAGCTGCTACCAAGCTCATAGGCGGAATGAGTTATCATTACTCGCTTCGCGGGGATGGGCAACCGAATATGAAACTGGTTCCGCGGAACGAACAACTGCACGCCCTGGATGCCATTATCGCCAGTTTCTCACCGGAGCAGCTGGCCCTTCCCCAGCGTATCGCTGACCTCATCCCACCCCGCCCTGCAGGGTACGATTTTTCGCGGGAGCTTTTCCGCAAGCGTACCGGCCTGGCTTTTGACGCGCTGAGCCCGGCAGAAACAGCTGCCGATCTTCCGCTATCCTTCCTGTTCCACCCGGAAAGAATGAGCCGCATGGAGATTCAGGCCACGGAAGGGGGGCTAAGCGCGGGGGATATGATCGATCGCCTGGTTGCGGCAACCTACAAGGCAGCGCGACTCACGGGCATGAAGGCGCTAATCCAGCAGCAGAACGAACAGCTCCTACTGACCTACCTGCTGGCCGCTACGCTGGATGAACGGTTGAATTTTGCAGCGCGCAGTGCAGCTGTGCAGGCCCTTTCCAACCTGCAGAAATGGATCACGGTCCAGGAAAAGAGCACCACGGGAAAAGCGCTCAAAGCACATTACGCGCTGGCACTGGAAAGAATGAAATCTCCCGACAAGGCCAAGCCTTCCGTTCATGCGGTGATGCCACCCGGCGCGCCTATCGGTTGTACATGGGAGTGAGCCGGCTTATATTGGAAGCGGTCAATGAAACTGCATCACGAACCGGTACAGGTTGAAGGCATTCTTATCCTGCAACTCTTCGATGGCTTCCTTGAGCCGGTGCTTGTTGATATCCTTCATGCGGTTGCGCTCAATCAGGTGATAGGCGCGTTCAGCCAGTAGCCAGGCCTTATGGTCGGTTTTTTCGTGGTGCTCCAGCACTACCCCGATGGCATGTAATAATTCGGTTATTCCCTTCCGTTGGGATGCGACGGTTTTTAGCACTGGCACTTCGTAGTGGTGCCGGCTGAAGCTGGGGGCAAGCATGCTCCGCAGGTTCCTGACAAACTGATCGGCGTCGGGGCGGTCGCTTTTATTTACCACGAAGAGGTCGGCAATCTCCATCAGTCCAGCCTTCATCGTCTGGATCTCGTCGCCCGCTTCGGGTACCAGCACTACTGCGGTAACATCCGCCAGGCCCACTATTTCGATCTCACTTTGTCCCACCCCAACAGTCTCCACCAGGATATAATCAAAGGGCGCCACCTTCAGCAGTTCCGTGATCTCTATAATGTGTGGGTGTAACCCTCCCAGGGATCCCCGCGATGCCAGGGAGCGGATGTAGACCGAGGGGTGGTTGTACCAGTCGCTCATCCGGATCCGGTCGCCTAATACGGCACCCAGGTTAAAGGGGGAGGAGGGGTCTACGCAAACCACCGCAACCTTTTTTCCCGCTTCCACCATGGCACCGATCAGGGCATCGGCGAGGGTACTTTTGCCTGCCCCCGGCGGACCGGTAAGACCGATCACCGGTGTGGTATGATGGGGCAGGTTCAGCATCAGCTCCTCATATCCCGGAACCTCGTTCTCGATCAGCGAAATGCTGCGCGCAATGCTTCGCACATCGCCGTCAATGATGCCTTTCATGATGGCTGTCCACATACTTATGAAGTTTTTCGACGGTTATGTAATTGCCAGAGCTTCACCTGCCGTTGGAAACTGGCATTGGCATGGATGAGACAAAGTACCAGCCCTTTCTTCCCGTCGCGGAAACCGGCTTTGATGAAATAAGCCCTCAGGAACCGCATCAGGGGGGAGAATAGCATTTTCAGTACCGATGGTTTCTTTCCTTTGCTGTAGAGCTTTTCGGCCGCCAGGCTGGTGTATTGATTCTGCTTGGCCAGGTGCTCTTCAATGCTGCTGACCGTGTAGTGCCACAGGAAACCATCCAATAAGCGTTTAGGTGTTCCCGTTGGCATCTCCAGCTCCTCGTGTACGGGTGAGGCATTCCACCTGGCTATAACCCTGTTGTATAAACGAGGTTTGTGATCGGGGGATTCCAGCCCGTGATGGTAAAATTCGCCGTAATAATTGTTCAGCCGGTTCAGCCAAAGCACCGGCGGCAGTTCTCCCTGTTTTATTTCCCGGATGCTGCGGATCAGTTCCGGAGATAGCACTTCGTCTGCATCTACGGAAAGGATGTGATCGTGAGTGGCCCGGGCAGCACCGAAATTTTTCTGCTGTCCGTATCCCAGCCATGCCTGCCGGATCACTTTCACTCCCGGGTAGGCGCTGCATATCTCCACTGTGTTGTCTTCTGAAAAGCTATCCACCACAATAATTTCTTCGCATACCTGGTGCAGTGCTTCCAGGCAGTCGGCTATCCTGCCAGATTCATTATAGGTGATGACCAGTCCTGAAATTGCAACCATGTGAATTCATTAAATTCGGTAAATCTAGGATAATTTGTTGCTCAGGATAATTTGCCGCTCCGGGCGGTGATGCGGTGGAAGAGGTTTTCGTACTGCCGGGTGCATCCGGTTATACCGTGGTGTGCCAGCAGGTAATCGTGGGCCTTGTCCAGCCGCACCGAATGTTCCTGTTTTTCCTCCAGCAGCTGCTCCATTCCTTTTGCGAGGCAGTCTGCATCCCCTGTGGCGCACAGCAGGCCGCGGCCATCGGCCATCAGGTTCTTCAATCCCCCTGCATTGGTGGATACTACGGGTACGCGGTGGTAGAAGGCATCCAGTACGCTGCTGCCCAGGCCTTCCTCTGTTGAGCTCATGGCATATACGTCAAAAGCGGGGTAGAGCCCTTCGAGGTGATTGCGGTGACCTGCGGGAAAATAGACTTCTTCCAGCCCGGCCGCCTCAATTTTTTTAACCAGCTCGGATCGCAACATCCCATCTCCGAAATGCAGGAAGATAAAGTCCTGTCGCCTTGCCGTCAGCTTCCGCACTGCCTCCACCATGGTAAACGGGTCTTTTTCCGGTGTCAGGGCCGCCACCGTGGCGATGATTTTTCGGTTGCCCACGCCAAACTCTGCCCGCAAGGCTGCCATTCTTTTTTCATCGGGCGCGGTGGGCAAAAAGGCACTGGGTATCACTTCCACTTCTTTCACTCCAAATTGGTGGAGGGTTTCGCGGATGGCCGGGCTTACTGCCACTACGGCCGCTGCCTGCCGGTATTTCCAGGCGGTGAGGGCTCCGCCGGGTTTGAAATTCACCCGCCGGCTCAGCACTACCGGACGGCCGTGCATCTGCCGGGTGAGTGCGCACCAGGTCATTTCCTTGCTGCCCTGGCAATGCAGGATATCGTATTTGCTGCCTGCGGTCGCCAGCCATTGCCCCAGTTCCAGTCCCCCCGATACCGCCTTCACCGGCAGCTCGTGCAGCAGGCATTGCTCTTCCAGGGCACTGCCCCGCCGGCACACCACCGTTACTGCGTGCCCCATGGCTTGCAGCTCGGCAGCCGTGTACAGCGTCTGCCGCTCACCGCCCCTCCAGCCCCGGGCCAGGTTTATTTCGAGTATTTGCATTTGTTTCCGTGTCTGACACATGTTCGGGGGACGTTCGGACGTTTTCCGAGACGTCCGAACGTTTTGCGAACATATGTCCGGACGTCCCCCGAACATGTGTCAGACACCTCATCCGCCACCTCATCCGCGGCTTAGCGGAGGAGCCGGTAGTTCCGGAACGTGAAGGGCCGCCAGCCCGTCCACTTTTCCAGCTGGTACAGGATCCTGTCTTTGGTCTTCATCCGTTTCTTCGACAGGTCAAACTGGATATCCCAGTTCTTTGCTGCCAGCCGCTCTTTCATCACCTCAGGGTGTTGCCCCGTAAACCGGCTCAGCGAATCGTAATCGTTCACATCAAAAGCTTCCACCGGGTCCACCGCCCGCTCTTTGCTTTCCTGCCAGATCTCCATGGCATTGCGCACTTTTTCTTTCATCTGCCCGGGGCTCTTGACCCACCCGTAGTGGTAGATCCAGGCATTGGCAGGCTTCACCCGCAGTTTTTCCCCGTTGCGCCGGAAGCCCTGTGCGTCGCGGTAGGCGCGGATCGCAGGGTCGTTACGGATCACCCGCACTTCCTTGTTGTACCATTTCCGGCTGTCGCCCACATAATCGTAAGTGCCGTAAAAGTGCAGGTAGCTGAAGAGCAACCCATCGACCTGCCGGTTCAGCAGGTGCAGCTCCGCGGCATCCCGGATGGCGTGGTGGTACTGCTCGTGGACACATTCATCGCCCTGGATATAAAAGATCCAGTCGGTATCCTTATCCACCAGGTCCAGCGCCTTATTGGTTTCGTCCGCCAGCACCGCCCCGCCGCGCAACAGGTCCTTGTTCCAAACGGAGTGATGGATCCGGATCTTGTCTGACCCGATTGACCGGATCAGCCATTCCGTTTCATCCTGGCCATCGCCTACCAGCACAATCATCTCATCCACCACGGGTAAAATGGAGAGGATGGCTTCCCGCACAGGGTAATCGTTTACTACTGCATTTTTGATGAACGTAATTCCGGTTATTTTCATAAACTTTATTGCCGCAGGGAAGGTTATTTCTTCCGGAGCGAAGATAAGTCCCGCCAGTGCAGTCATGACAAATTTCATTCCCATATTTCCCCTGGCCATCGTGGTGTTCCCCGCCGAGCAACTGAACCTGCACATTTTTGAACCCCGGTACAAACAACTGATCCGCGAATGCATCCACGATAAGAAACTTTTTGGCATCCCCACCGTCATAGGGAAAAAAGTGCAGGAGATGGGCACCCTGATGCGGGTCACCGAGCTGACCAAGGAGTACGACAGCGGGGAGATGGACATCCGCACGGAGGGGGTCCGTGTTTTCCGGATCCTGGAACAGATCAAAGAGGTGCCCGACAAGCTCTACGGCGGTGCCATTGTGAATTATCCCCACAATACCGGGGGGCCAGGCAAGCGGGAGTTGATGGATACCGTTCTCAGCGGCATCCGCCAGCTGCACCGGTTGCTGCAGGTCAGCAAGGATTTTAAAAAACCCGATGACGAGCTCATCAGCTACGATGTTGCCCATCATGCCGGGCTCTCCATTGAGGAGGAATATGAATTCCTGGGACTGCTGCACGAACTGCAGCGGCAGGAATACCTCAAACGGCATCTTGCCAAGGTGCTGCCAGTTATCGCGGAAATGGAGCAGCTCAAGGAAAAAGTACGGCTCAACGGCCACTTTAAAAACCTATCTTCGCTCGATTTAGACCTGTGACCGGCCTCCACTGAACGGGGCGGTCCCCAACCAAACTAACTATTCCAATAAATGGCTGCCACCACGCTCTGTTTTGACCTGGGCAATACCCGCCAGAAATACGCCGTCTTCCACGGATCCGACCTGCAGCAGGTGATGCTCCTGGAAAATACCAGTCCGCAAGCCATCCGGCAGGCCCTGGACACCCATCGACCGGATAAAACCATCCTGTCTTCTGTGATCGAGCACGACCCGGAGGTGGAAAGCCTCCTGGCATCCGGTTCCCGTTTCCATAAGCTGAGCCACCTTACCCGGCTGCCCTTCACGACCCCGGTAGGTAAACCCTCCACCATTGGAGCCGACCGGCTGGCCATTGTAGCCGCGGCCGTTAACCTGTTCCCGCAGCGCAACAACCTGGCCATCGCCCTCGGGACGGCCATCACGTATAATTTTGTCAACCGCAACCATGAATTTCTCGGTGGTGGCATCTCTCCGGGTATGGAAATGCGTTTCCGCAGCCTGCACGACTATACGGCCAAGCTGCCCCTGGTCAAAGAGGATTGGAATTTCCCGCTGGTGGGCTACGATACCGTCACCAATATCACCAGCGGCGTCATTCTCGGAATGGCCAAAGAGATCGACGGCTTCATCGACGCCTATGCCGCGCGGTACGGGAACTTTAACGTGCTGTTAACCGGGGGTAATTCAGCCTATTTTGTGCCGCACTTAAAAAACAAGATATTTGCCGACCAGAATTTAATCTTTAAAGGACTGTATGCGATCAGTGAGTGTAACTAAAGGACCAACATCCCAACTGCTTTTAACCGTACTGCTGCTTTGTGGCTTTGTAGCGGGTGCCCAGGAAAATTCCCCTTACTCCCGCTACGGATGGGGTAACCTTGTTCCCAGTACTCCGATCGTTACCCGCGGCATGGGAGGCATCAGTGCCGGGTACCTCGATTACGACGAACGCTTCGACCTGAAACTCCGTTATCCCCGCCCGCAGACCCTGAACTTCCTCAATCCCGCTTCGCTTGCCAAGCACCGCATCACTTCCTTTGACCTCGGTTTCCAGGTGGATAACCAGGTGCTGCGCGAGCAAAATAAGACTGATAAGTTCAAGGCCAGTTTCGCTAATATTTCCTATATCCAGCTGGGGATCCCCATCAGCCGGAAACATAATTTCGCCATGGTACTGGGTCTCAGGCCCATCAGCCGGATCAACTATAAGATCCAGTCGCAAAGCCGCGAGATCAATCCCGAGAGCGGTAACAGCATCGATTCGGTGCTTACCCTCAACGAAGGTACCGGGGGTTCTTACCAGGCATACGCGGGGTTGGGTAAGTCGCTGGGCAAGAATTTCAGCATCGGTGCCAATTTCGGTTACCATTTTGGTACCAAGGACATCAGCACCCGCAAGAATTTCCTGAACGATTCCGTGCTTTACCGCAAGGGCAACTACCAGAGCAAGATCAATTTCGGTGGTGTTTTCCTGAACACGGGGATCCAGTACATCGCGCGCCTGGATAAAAAGACCAAGCTGGTGATCGGTGCCACTACCACCCTGAAGCAGGATTTCAACGCCACGCGCGACCTGGTGCGGGAAACCTATGAGTACGATGGTGCCGGCGGCACGTTCACCATAGACAGCGTATATAAGGAGTCTGATGTTTCCGGGAAGGTGCGTTTTCCCGCTTCCTACTCGGTGGGTTTCACCCTGGAGCGGCAGGACAAGTGGATGATCGGGGCCGATTATACCACCACTGCCTGGGACGATTTCCGGGTGTACGGGGTGAAGGACAGCGTGGTGACCAATAACCTCATCAAGGTGGGTGGGCAATTCACTCCCAATCCATTCGGGGCCAATTACTGGGGAAGGGTAACCTACCGGGCTGGCTTCAATTTCGGAACCGATTATATCAAAGTCCGCAACGAAGACCTCAACCAGTTCAGTGTGACTGCCGGTTTTGGATTCCCGGTGAGGCCTAACCGCTTTACGGAACAATATACCAACCTGAACCTGGCGCTGGAATACGGCAAGCGGGGGTCCACGAGCACGTTCCTCCAGGAAAATGTGTTCCGGGTATCCCTGGGCTTTACCCTGAGCGACCTGTGGTTCGTGAAGCGTAAATATGATTAACCGGTGTTTTCATATTAACCGGTTCCGATTCCTTGCAGCACCCCTTGTGTGCTGCCTTTTTTTCATGGCCTGCGAGAACAGTGACGAAGAGATCCAGGCCCTCTCTTCCAAACGGGTGGCGGTGGAAGAAGCCCTCAAGATCGAAAGTTACCTCAGCCAGGGCGGGCAGATGCGTGCGCGGTTAACCGCCCCTGTTATGAACCGCTACCAGACGGATAGTCCCTATATTGAATTCCCCCGCACCCTGCACGTGGATTTTTTTGAAGACAGCAGCCTGGTGGTGGAGAGCCAGCTTGACGCCAAATACGGTCGCTACAAAGAAGCGGAGGACAAGGTCTTTCTGCGCGACAGTGTGCGGGTCTTCAACCTGAAGAAGGATACCCTGAAATGCCAGGAGTTGTGGTGGGACCAGGAAAAGGAACTCTTTTATACCGATAAACCCGTAGAGATCCACCAGCCGGATAAGATTATCTTTGGCAACGGGCTGGAAGCCGATCAATCCTTTAAGTGGTGGGTCATCCGGCAGGTGACGGGTGAGCTGCTGGTGCCGCGCGGTGGGTTCAATACCAGTGCCGGTACCGACACTTCTGGCGCAGCGGTAGTGGATGGGGGGAAGGCTCCCGGTGTTGGTGGTGTTGGTGGTGCTGGTGGTGTGGGTGTTGCTGGTGGTGCCGGTGGTGTGGGTGGTGGCGGGGTTCCTGCTGGTACGGA
>CBFGLD010000126.1:0-8421 GCA_965649495.1 uncultured Flavihumibacter sp.
CTCCTGTTCACCCGTCAGCTGGTATACCCTGGCCAGCAGCCTGCTTCCCAGCAGGGAGGCATTAAAAACAATGCTCTTATCAAGGCGCGAATAGGAGAAGGCAAAATCTCCATCGGCATCATAGGTCCGGTTCAGGTCCTTCAAAATGAAATCACAGGAAGAGCGGGCAGTATCCAGCAAGCGCTTGTCACCGGTGATCTCGTAGGCATCCAGCAGGGCGTTTGCGATAAAGGAAGTGGCTACGATGGTTGGTGTGAATTTGGGCTGGAAAAATGCACGTGATTCCCAATCAAAATTATATCCCCAGCAGGCCCCGCTGTAACCTTGGGAAACGGAATCCAGTATGAGGGCACAAAACCGGTGGATAAGCTGCAGGTCACCTTCGTCCCGGTTAAGCTGGTACAACCGGCAATAGGCCGATAAAAAAATGCCCAGGGCTTTAGGATTACTTTCCTTTTGTATGCCCACCAGCCGCCGCAGGTTGAGGGGCGACCGTTTAAAGGCCTGTATCCACACCAGTCGCAATAACCTGCTTCGGGGTACCAGGGGAATGGATTGAAAGAGCCGGCTGTTCAGCCCGTCATAGGGATCATAACCCTTAAAATCTTCCTTTTCACAATATGCTTTCAGCCGGTACAGTGCTTCTGTATAGATGGTATCCATATTTTTTCTTAGTGTGTGCCTGCCAGTGAATCGTTACCTGCTCCTGCGATCCTCCGGGCGATCATCCTGGAATATAGTTTCGCGCCCTTTTCATTGAGGTGATTCTTATCATCAAATATTTCCGGCTTCCCCAGGAAATTAGTGTCGTTGGAAAAGTCCCAGAAGGGAACTCCGTACTGCTCCGCTATCTCCCTGGCGATCCTTACAGACTTATCCGCCCTGAGCACCTGGTCGTAATAGGGGGAACAGATCACATACAAGGCTATGCCTTTCTGCTTACAGGTTTCCAGCAGTTGCCGGTACGACCTGACTTTGAGCGTATCTACCGGGTAATCGGCAGTATCCTTTGAAATGGTTGCTTCCCGGTCCATCACACGATTCAGGGGGATAAACCCTTTAAAATCCTGTTTGCGCTTCTTATTCATCTCCAGGTTTCCCATGGCAATAGCCTGCAGCTTTGAATTGTAAGGATAGATGAAGGAAAGGTTTTTGATGGGCTCAAAAGGACCGCGCAGGTCGATCACCGGGCGTATGGCAGGATAACTCCGGTAAAAGGGCATGAGGTTGGCCAGCCGGTCATAACTGTCCTGGTTGACCGAAAACTCCTTGTTAAGGATATCCAGTACCACTATGCGCGGTTGGTACCTGCTGGCCATGGATTGTAACACGGCATTGTGATACAGGATAAAATTCCCCTCTCTTCCCGCATTGTAGGAGCTTAGTTTCAACTCCTCTTCCAGGACTTCCGGAACATAATGGTGACTGGCGCGTGATGATCCCAGGATAACCAGGTCTTCATTGGCTTTTTCCACCGCATAGATGGTCCTCGCTTCCAGCCCGCTTTCCTGCGAAAAATACAGCTTCTTCAACAACATGCCAATGGCAAAATCCGCTGCAAAAAGGATCAGGAGGAAAAGGAACAATCGTTTCAAAAAGACCTGTACAGCTTTGTCCTTAAAAAATTCTAATCCCATTGTATTTAGAATTGAAAGTAAATGAATTGGCTGCCATCAAATACGCCGATCAGCATGATCATCAGCACCAGTGCCAGGTAGGTGGCATAACGTACCACCACATTCCGGTTGTCCAGCATTTCCAGCTTGCCTTTAAAATATTCTTCTTTCGCTTCAGTAACCAACAGGAATAATATGGCAAAGATGGAATAGGTAAAAGTTGGATTGGTGATAAAGAGCGGGCCCGGCGCCCAGGTGAATATTTTTTTGATGATCAGCAACGCATGGTCCAGGTTATTGGCCCGGAAGAATATCCAGGCAAAGCAGGTGAGCCCAAAAGTGAACAGAATATTGAACACCTTCACCAGTGGCCCTCCCCCCTCTAAACCAAGGCCCAGTTTCTTCAGCCCACGGTCACGGATCAGCGCAGCTACCAGGTACAGCCCGTTTAATGCTCCCCAGATGATAAAGGTCCAGTTGGCCCCATGCCACAGGCCACTTACCAGGAATACAAAGAAGAGGTTGAAATACCAGCGCGGTATGGATACCCGGTTACCTCCCAGGGTGATGTAGAGATAATCCTTGAACCAGGTGCTTAAAGAAATATGCCACCGGCTCCAGAACTCTGAAATATTGGAAGAGAAATATGGGCGGTTGAAATTTTTCATCAGCTTGAACCCCATCACCTTGGCAGCCCCGATGGCTATATCCGAATAACCGGAAAAATCACAATAGATCTGGAAGGCAAAAAATACGGTTGCCACGGCCAGGGATATCCCGGAATGCTGGTCGGCGTTGGAATACACGGCATCCACATACAAAGCCAGCCGGTCGGCTACCACCAGTTTTTTCACAAAGCCCCAAAGCATGATCTTCAGGCCATCCACCACCCGTTCGTATTCAAAGGAATGTTTTTCATAAAACTGGTGCAACAGGTTCTGCGGCCTTTCAATGGGACCGGCTACCAATTGCGGGTAAAACATCACATACAGGGCATAGATGCCAAAGTTTCGCTCCGCCTTCTGGTGACCACGGTAAACCTCAATAGTGTAACTCATGGCCTGGAAGGTGTGAAACGACAGTCCGATGGGGAGCAAAATATTCAGGTAAGGGATGGGATTTTCAAATCCTGCCCCATGCAGCAGGACGGTGATATTTTCGTTGATGAAATTATAATATTTGAATATTGCCAGCACGCCTATATTGGCTATAAGGCTGGCTACCAGCCAGGCTTTGCGCTTCTTTCCGTGCGACTCTTCCAGGAAGATACCGGCAAAATAATCGATCACAATGGTGAAACCCAGGATCAGGATATAAACCGGCACAAAGGCCATATAGAAATAACAACTTGCGGCCAGCAACAGGAACCACCGGTATTTATGCGGTAAAATGAAATAGAGTCCCGTTACTATTATGAAGTAGAACAGGAATTCCATGGAATTAAATAACATAATCGGCTGCTATGGGTTTATTAATATGGATGGAATTTAATTTCTCTTCCGGATCATTTCCGGATGGTCCACCAGCTCCTGGTGGAATGCCCGGAGCGTAGTGAATTCTGCCTGCTCACCATACTTATCCTGGATATATCCCAGGAACTTTTCGATATGGGAATAATGATGTATATAGTTCTTGGTATGCGATTCCAGCACCAACGGTATACGGGGAAACTCGCTGTTTTTCAACCGGCCTATCACGGCATCAATTGATGCCTTCAGGTAGGAAAACGGCTGGTTGCCAATTTTCAGGTGCGTCTTGTAAGGCCTAAGGCCGGCATGCAGTTTATTTTCTCCCAGCAGGGGCGACACCTGCCGCACGGCAGCCGGTATTCGCTCGCCATAATAATACCGGGTATCATCAGAGCCTTGCCACTTTTGGCGCAACATATCCCAACCCAGTGATAACAAAGCTGGCAGGGCCGGTGCATATTCCGGTTGCGGAATGATCACTATTTCTTCCTGCTTAGCCGACACTTTCCTGATGTCGTTATAATCCGGGTAATAGGGCATAACCCTCTCTTCCGTATTGGTATAGTCGGTTCCACTTTTCGGCAATTTCAGGTCGTTCCGGACCCCCATAACGATGCGCACTCCTTTTTCGCCGAGTATCCGGAACAGGTCCTGCGAGGGTTGTAATCCCCAGCTTCCCCCCTTAAATGCAATCACCTTATAGGCCGGATCCTGTTTTCTCAATAACCCTTCCAGGTAGTCGATGCCCCCGGCTATGATCTGCTGCTTGTCGGCTGCACTATACAACCCAATGTTCCAGACCTTGCTCACCAAAAAATGTTCTCCTTCGCGGGGCGCCCCAAACCATTGTGGGTGCAGGTGCAATTGCACGTCAAAACCATAGTCCTGCATCAGCAATACGTTCTCTTCCCACAGCTTCGATTGCAACACCAGGTTGCGGTCGCTGATATCCGGCTGGAGGTACCGTAACTGGTGTACCACATCCACCATAAAAGTCATGGTAGCGCCCAGCTTTTTCAGGGTCTTCATCAGGAATAAGGAAGGCAGGTATTGCAGCTGCGCCACATTGCCCAGCCCGTTTCCCATCACTTCCCAATCGTCTTCCAGTAATATGGCAAACTTCTTTGGCATAGGTTAGTTATTATTACCCAGTATCCCGAATTTTGCGGCCATCGTTTTTAACAGGTAATAGGGTATGGAGAAATAATTGACGCAGGTCACCACCTCTCCTCCGAAATTTAACTTGAATTCATTGATGCCTTTCAGGTCACGCTTGTCGTCCTTCCCCGCATAACCACCAAAATCATAGGTATGGATTCCCAGCTGCTTAAAATAAAGCATGTCCTTATAATGCAGCAGCTTGTTTGCTTTACCGATGAGGTTTTTATCTAACTCACCGGTAAGCCTGACCGAAGCCGACTGGTAGGTCCTTACCACACCCGCAGCTTTGTCGTAATGATAGCTGTGTGCTGCCAGCACCCTTCCATTCCATTCAGCATAACTCAGCAATAACTCATCACCCATTTCTTCCAGCCTTTGTATACTGGTCAGGTTGATTCCCTTGGTAGCCGCAAAATCATTGAAGAATTCCACAAAACCTGGAATGTCCTTATGGAAATAACAGTTGACCCCTTCTGTCTCCGCCTGGCGGATCTGGTTACGGTATTGCTTGGTGAAGGCGCCGAATATTTCCTCTTCAGTTAGTCGCAGGTCATTCTCGATGGTGTAATTGTCCTTTCTGACGGTCAGGGGTGGTTGGGGGCAATCATTCTTGACATGCATATAGGCTGTTAGTGACAGCAGGTCTTTCCACTGGTACCTGCATTCGTACCAGTTTTCAACAACATTCAGTAATCCGAATTTCTTTTTAATAGTTAGCATATGTGCTTACAGGTTATAAACGGTAACAGATTAATTCTTCTTCGATATTTTTTCATAATAGGATATGGTCCTGGCCGCTATCACCTTGCAGTGAAACTTATAACGGGCTGCAACCCGGGCAGCGTTGCCCACTTCCCCGATTTTCTGCCTGTCCATATGTAAGGTTGCCAGGATACGGTAAAGTGCCTCCAGGTCATTGGAAGGGAAAACATACCCCGATTCACCGTGGCTGATCATTTCAGGAATGCCGCCCACATCCGAGGCTACCATCACCCGGCCTGCCGCCATCGTTTCGGCTATCACCACGGGAAGGGTTTCCTGCCGCGAGGGCAGTACCACAATATCGGCGTCCGTATAGATCTGCAGCAGCTCGGTTTGCGTACACCAACCCAGGAACTCCACCTGGTCGGCGAGGCCCCGCTTCCGGATATATGCTTCTATTTCACCCCGGTATTTTTCCGTACGATCATAATCACCCACTACTTTAAGATGATAGCGTTTACCGGCTGCCTTTAATTTATACAGTGCTTTGAGTAATAACTTGATGTTCTTGCGGATATTGATCACCCCCACGTACACCAGCTGGTTACCCTGGCCCCGGTAATTTTCAATGGAAAAAAAATCAGGAGTCACGGCATTGAATATGACCGGAAACCCATTTTCCTGCCCACCCGATATGACTCTTTTGGAATATTCTGAAATGTGGATGATATTCCGCGGCAGGAGCAACCATTCTACGATTCCGTTCTGGTACCACTTAAGTTTCTGGAACAGGTTGCGCTTGATCCTGGCTTCGGCAAAAGTGATCCCGTGTACGGTCAGTACGTGCTTCCAGCGTTTATGCACAAAGAGCCGCAGCAGCAGGAAATTCATTCCCTCCTCAAAATGTACCACATGCGGATCGAACGTACTTACAAAATCCCGCACATACCGGGATGCGTGTAACACATAATTAACGGAAGACAAGCGGGACGGGCCTTCCGGAACATAAGTGATCCTGACATTCCAGAGCATCTTTTTCGTATATACCTCGGTGGTATCATCGGTAATGGACAGCACCATCACATCCACATGAAAGTGTTCAAACCCCCGCAACAGGTTCAGCACCGCGGATTGCACGCCTCCCGTAATATGCTCCAGGGGGTCGGGCAGGTCCGGTACCAGGATCAGTATCCGCAACGCGTCGGTCAGGTTTCCTTCCGTGTTGTACATGTTTTAATCGATTACCCTTTGCCAGATGCCAAGAAGCTTTGCATAGTTTTCGAAATAACCGCCTTCATCATTCAATGAGTTACGCGGTATTTCGCAGAGGTTGTTAAAAGGGGCGGTTATCTTACCCGGACTATCCGTAAAGCATAACCGATACCCGGCTTGCTGTGCCAGCCGTATCGTTTCCTTGTCGTAATCGCCATTCGGATAGGCAAAATAATCGATGGACTTCCCGGTCATTTCCTGGAGCAGCCTCCTGGATTCCACTACTTCGAACTCCTGCTCTTCCCTGCTGCATTTATCCAGGATGGGGTGCGTAACCGTATGCGACCCCAGTGTGATCCAGCCGGAGGATGCCATCCGTTCTAATTCGGCTACGGTAAAACAACTTCTGTCCAGTTTTATATTCTCCTTGAGCTGTTGCACTTTGGCCACCCTCTCGGTATTGCCCAGCTTTTTGAACGCTTCCACGTCTTTCAGCCCCGTAATGGATTCCTGCCCCGGGCTAGCGGCGTATTCCCACCAGAAATTTCCTTCCATTACCGCCTGCACCGGAATGAAAATTGCCACTGGAACCCGGTACTGTTCCAGTACGGGCAGCAAGCGCAGGTTAGATCGCCAGCCATCATCCAGGGTGATAAAAGCCACCCTTTTCCTGGATGATCGCCCCGCCAGCACCTCTTCCAATTCCGGAAGACTGATGATCTCATACCGCAACATCTTCAGCCAGCCGATCAGATCCGTCATCATGGCTGGAGTGGGGCAGTGGAAGGTGACGGATAATATATTGTCTGTCGTCTTTCGGGTAAGGAAAAACCATTTTACCAGTAAAAATCCTAATACCTGTTTCAGTAACCGTTTCATGGGTGTGTGGCTGTACGGGACAATAATGTATAATAATATTCCAGGGTTTTTGCGGCAACCGTGGCGGCACTGTAATGCTGTTTCGCATACCCACGACCCTTGGTAGCAATTTCCTGGCACAGGTATTCGTTTCCCTGCAAGGAACTCAATATAGACACCAGGTCCTCTACCGCATCCGGTTCAAATAAAAACCCCGTCTGTCCGTGCGTGATCATTTCCGGTAACCCTCCTACCGCTGAGGCAATCACGATACGCCCCGCCGCCATGGCTTCCGCAACAGACATAGGCAGTGTTTCCTGCCGTGAGGGTAAAACCAGTATATTGCTTTGCTCCAGCAACAGCTTCACCTCTTCCTGGCTTTTCCATCCATGAAAGGTTACCTGCCCGTTCAAGTGTTCCTCTGCAAAAAGGCGGACCGTTTCGTAATAAGTATCCTGCGCATCTGCTCCCCCCACAATATCCAACTGGTACCGGATATTCTTTTCCTTCATCTGTTTCATGGCACGCAACAATACCAGCAGGTTCTTCCGTTCACTGACCACCCCTACATAGAGCAACCTGTTTTCCATCCGCGGTGCTGCTGGTATGTCAAAAAAACCATCGCTGACAGCATTTCGGATGACCGGCCCCGTTTGCACCACCGGAGACCGGAAGAGTGACCTGGAATATTCCGATATATTGATGATGTGTGCGGGCATCATGATTCGTGTTACTGTCCCATTCCAGTACATGTTAAGTTTCTTGCGCAGGGATCTGGCCACTTTGGCTTCGCGGTATGCGATGCCGTGTATCGTCAGCAACGAAACCGGAGGTGATTTCAATCCCCGCGAAGTCAGCAGGAAATTGCCTCCTATCTGGTAATGAAGGATATCCGGCCGGAACGAATTCAGTTGCTGCTGCAGTATTCCCGGGCCATCCAACAGGTAGCTCAGGAAGCGTACGGCTCGTTTCCGGATGGGCTGGTAAACGATCTCTACATTTCCAGAGAGCTGCTGAACATATTTTTCGCGTACCGACCAGTCAATGGAAACCAGCCGCACCTGCAGCTTCAATCCCCCGAAACCCTGTAACAGGTTTTGCACCGCAGCATGTACGCCTCCTTTCACTTGCTTTCCCGGTTGCGGGAACGACGGCACCAGCATTAATACCTTCAAAGGGACCTGGTTCTTTATTTCCGGATTATTGTGCATGCAGCTGTTTATGGTAAAAACCGGTTATCCGGTCCGCTTCCTCTTTCCAACCGTTCGCTGTTTCTCTTGCCAGGTTGCTTGTCCAGTCTGCATATATCCCCGATGCTAATGACCGGCAAATGGCTGCCGCCAGTTCCACAGGCGTATTCGGCGCATATAGGGAACCGTTAACACCTTCCTGGATGTATTCGG
>CBFGLD010000127.1:0-8369 GCA_965649495.1 uncultured Flavihumibacter sp.
GTACTTACTAACTCGTGCACCAGGCTGTGAACCGGAATCTGGAGTTCCTGGTAACCGATATGGCTCACTACCAAGGTATCCGGAAGGGTTTCCAGCACAATGGAGTATCGTCCCAGTGCATCGGTGTGGGTGTGTACTGCCCGGCCTTTGAGAGTCACGGTGGCTTCTTCCAGGGGGAGCCTCGTTTCCCTCGACAAGATCTTACCCGAAACGGTTACCTGGGCCGTCAGCGTTCCACTGCACCATAACAATACTGCCAATAGGATCATTCTACACATAAGAATAGTTTTCCGGCCGCAAATATAGCCCGGTTTAGGTGTCGCCCGGTTTAGGTGTCTGACACGTGTTCGAGGGGTGTCCGAACGTTTTGCGAACATATGTCCGGACGTATCCCGAACACGTGTCAGACACCTAAATCGGAACCATATTCAACGTTTTGGGCTAATTTTGCGTTTTTAGTATAAACAAGCCAGCCGACAGGATGAAATTGCCCATCTACCTCGATAATAACGCTACAACTCCTTGTGATCCAAGGGTAGTAGAGGCTATGCTGCCCTTTTTTACCGAACATTTCGGTAACGCTGCCAGCAGGAGCCATTCCTTCGGCTGGGCTGCAGAAGAAGCGGTGGACTATGCCCGGGAGCAGGTGGCCAAATTGGTAGGGGCAGATCCCAAGGAGATCATTTTCACTTCGGGGGCCACGGAAAGCAATAACCTGGCCCTTAAGGGGGTGTTCGACCTGTACGCGGGCAAGGGCAACCACATCATCACCTGCGTCACCGAGCACAAGGCGGTCCTGGACACCTGCAAGCACCTCGAAAAGATGGGCGGCGAGGTCACCTACCTGCCGGTGAACAATGAAGGCCAGATCGACCTGGCGGAACTGGAAGCAGCCATCCAGCCCACCACCATCCTGGTTTCCGTCATGTATGCCAATAACGAAACCGGTACCGTGATGCCGGTGAAAGAGATCGGCGCTATTGCCAAAAAGCACGGGGTGCCGTTCTTTACGGATGCCACCCAGGCCGTGGGTAAGATCCCGGTGAACGTGCAGGGCGACGGCATCGACCTGATGGCCTTCTCGGCGCACAAGTTGTACGGTCCCAAGGGTGTTGGAGCGCTGTACCTGCGCCGCAGGAACCCCCGTATGAAGGTGACCGCCCAGATTCACGGCGGCGGCCACGAGCGCGGCATGCGTTCGGGCACTCTCAACGTGCCCGGTATCGTGGGCTTCGGAAAAGCCTGTGAGCTGGCCCGCAACGAGATGGAGGCAGAAGCGGTTCGACTGAGCGCCCTGCGCAACAAGCTGGAGAACGCCCTGCTGCAACTGGAAGAAGTTTATGTGAACGGGAGCCGCACCCGGCGCCTGCCCCATGTTACCAATATCTCTTTTAAATACCTGGAAGGGGAGGGACTGATGCTGGGACTCAACAAAAACATCGCGCTGTCCAGCGGCTCGGCCTGCACATCGGCATCGCTGGAACCCAGCTACGTGCTGAAGGCATTGGGACTGGGAGATGAGCTGGCACATTCTTCGCTGCGTTTCTCATTGGGGCGTTTCACTACTGAAGACCAGATCGGTTACGTCGTTCAACAGGTTTCCGAAACCGTGCAGCAGCTCCGCGAAAGGAGCCCGCTCTGGGAGATGTTCAAGGATGGGATCGACCTCAACAGCATCGAATGGGCGCACCCATAAAACAATAAAACAGTATCAAACCGCAAACTATTAATATGATCTATGTAAGTGATAAGGCCCGTGAAAAAGTGATCAAATTGCTGCAGGAAGCCAGTATGGGCAACGAGGGGGACTATTTCCTGCGGGTTTCCGTGGTGGGCGGCGGCTGCTCGGGGCTCAGTTATAAGATGGACTTCGATAAGGAATCCAAACCTACCGACCAGGTGTTTGAAGACAACGGGGTGAAGGTGGTGACCGACCTCAAGAGTTTACTCTACCTGGTGAATACCACCCTTGATTTTTCCGAGGGCCTCAACGGCAAGGGTTTCTATTTCAGCAATCCCAATGCGAGCCGCACCTGTGGCTGCGGTGAAAGTTTTTCCGTGTAAATCCAGGGCAGGAAGCATCCGGGTGCGCATGTGCTTGGCTGTGCTTAGGTGTCTGACACATGTTCAGGGCACGTACGAACATGTTGCGAACATATGTCCGAACGTAACCCGAACATGTGTCAGACACCTAAAATCATTATTTTTGAAACTATGTGGTCAATTTGTAAAAAGGAGTTCCGTCAGTTTTTTGCCAGTCTCACCGGGCTGGTGGCCATCGTGGCTTTCCTGCTGCTGAACGGACTCTTCCTCTTCGTATTCCCGGATTCCAGCATCCTGGACTACGGCTATGCCTCCCTGGAAAAATTCTTCGACCTGGCGCCGTGGATCCTGCTCTTCCTGGTACCGGCCGTGACTATGCGAAGCTGGTCCGACGAATACAAGGGCGGCACTTTCGAGATCCTCCAGACCCGTCCCCTCAGCGCCGGCCAGCTGGTGACCGGCAAGTACCTCGGCGCGCTGGCCATCGTGTTCATCGCCCTGCTGCCCACCATAATTTATGTGTTCAGCGTGCAGGCCCTGTCCGCCGGCAGCGGCATCGACAGCGGCGGCACCACCGGTTCATTCATCGGGCTCTTCCTGCTGGCAGCCGTCTTCACCGCCATCGGTACCTGGTGCAGCAGCCTCACCCCCAACAGCGTGGTGGCCTTCCTGCTCAGCGCTTTCATGTGTTTCCTGCTCTATATCGGCTTCAACGCCGTCAGCAAGCTGCCCGCCCTGCAGGGAAACGCCGATTATGTCCTGGAAATGCTGGGCATCGATTTCCACTACCGCAGCATCAGCAGGGGAGTGCTCGACAGCAGGAACCTCGTGTATTTCGGCAGCATCATCGCTTTCTTCTTACTGATCACCAACAGAAAAATAGCCCTCCGCTAACCCTCCATGAACAAACTACTGCAAACCAAATTTTACTGGGTGATCCTGCTGGTGTTCGTGGTGCTGGTGAACCTCATCGCCGGCCTGAAGCCCTTACGGATCGACCTCACTTCCGAAGGTCGATACACCCTGAGCCAGCCTACCCGCCAGTTGCTCACCCGCCTGGAAGAGCCCGTAACCATCGAGGTGCTGCTGAGCGGCGAAATGCCCGCCGGCTTCAAGAAACTCTCCAACAGCACCAACGACCTGCTGCAGGAGTTCAAGTCCGCCGGCCGCAGCAATTTCCGCTTCCGGTTCGTAAAACCGGGGGAGGGACTCAACGAAGAGCAGAAGAACACGCTCTACGATTCACTGGCCCGGATGGGACTCAACCCTACTAACATAAAGGCGCAAACGAAAGAAGGCGAGGGCCAGGAGGAGCGACTGGTATTCCCCGGTGCGGTCATCACGCACAAGGGACGCACCACCGCCGTCGACCTCCTGCAGGGTGTGAGTGCCGACGGGGGACTGGAATCCCTCAACAAGGCCGAAGCCCTGATGGAGTATAAATTCGCCAATGCCATCCGCCAGCTCAGCCTCGATACCGTTCCCCTCGTTGGTTACCTGGTGGGCAACGGCCAGCCCGAGAGCTACGAAGTGTACGACCTCATCGAGAATGTCCTCAAAAAGAATTACGCGTTTCGCATATTGCCCATCGATAGTGTTCCCATCATCCCGCCGGTCTTCAAGGCCATGCTCATCACCAAGCCCACCACGGCCTTCAGCGACGAACAGAAGCTGAAGCTGGACCAGTACGTGATGCAGGGCGGCAAGCTGGTATGGATGATCGATAACCTGTATGCGGAGATGGACAGCCTGCAGCGCTCACAGAACGAGTTCATCGCTTTCGACCGCGGGCTGCAGGTGGAAGACCTGCTCTTCCGCTATGGGGTGCGCGTGAACCAGGACCTGCTGCAGGACCTCAACGCCGACCGCATCCCTTCCGTGATCGGCAGCGTGGGCGGCAAGCCTCAGATCCAGCTGCTGCCCTGGCCCTATTTCCCGCTGCTCAGCAATTACAGCGGTCATCCCATTGCCAAGAACATGGATTATGTGCTGAGCCAGTTCCCGAACAGCATTGATACCGTGGAAGCTAAAGGCATCCGCAAAAACATACTGCTGGCCAGCTCCATTGATACGAGGCTGCTGGCCACTCCGGCCAAAGTAAGCTGGCAGAGCATCCAGACCGAAGACGACCTCAAGACTTTCAACAAGGGCAACCAGCCGGTGGCGGTGCTGCTGGAAGGCAGTTTCCAGAGCCTTTATGCCAACCGCGCCACTGCGGCACAACGTGCTGCGCTGGAAGCCGCGGGACAGCCCTTCCGGACAGGCTCACCCGAAAACAAGATGATCGTGATCGCCGATGGAGACATAGCCCTGAACGCCGTCACCCAAAACGAAGGCCCCCTGCCCATGGGCATGAACGCCTATACCAAGCACCAGTATGCGAACCGCGATTTCATCCAGAACTGTATCGAATACCTGGTGGATGAGTCCGGTATCCTGGAGACCCGTAGCAAGGATTTTACCTTGCGGCTGCTGGACAAGAAAAAACTGGAGGAAGGAAAGACCAAATGGCAGCTGATCAATATCGTGGCCCCCGTACTTCTGATCCTGTTGTTCGGACTGGGTTTCCAATGGATGCGGAAAAAGCGTTACCAGCATAAATAAACAGAGAATAGAACGACATGACACCTGAACAAATTACTTACCTGGTCTTTGGAATCGTAGTATTGGTCGCCCTTGTGTTTGACCTGGGGCTGATGAGCAAGTCGACCACAAAGATCACCATGAAGAAGGCGCTGATGCAGAGCATCTTCTGGGTGAGCCTGGCCATCGGCTTTTTCTTTTTCATGTGGTACGAAGACGGCCGCACCGTGGCGCTGGAATACCTCAGCGCCTACCTGATGGAATGGTCGCTCAGCATTGGTAACATCTTCGTGTTCATCCTCATCTTCGGGTTCTTTGGTGTGAAAGAGCAATACGTACCGCGGGCCCTGCTCATCGGTATCATACTGGCTATTGTTTTCCGTATCGTGTTCATTTCCGTGGGAATCGTGCTGATCGAGCGATTCCACTGGCTGCTCTACGTTTTCGGGGCCCTGCTGCTGTATACCGGTGTCAAGATGTTCACTGCCAAGCAGGACGAGGATACGGACATGAGCCAGAACACCGTTTACAAGTTCCTGCAGCGCGTACTGCCGCTGGTTTCGCATGATGGAGAAGGTAAGTACACCATCATGCAGGACGGCAAGCGCTATTATACCAGCATGTTCGTGGTCATCATCATGCTGGCCACTACCGATATTATTTTCGCGCTGGATTCCATTCCCGCTGTATTCGCCATTTCGCAGAACCGCCTGGTGGTCTATACCTCCAATATCTTCGCGGTGCTGGGATTACGGTCCCTGTTCTTCCTGCTGAAGGGTGCGGTCAACAAGTTCGCCTACCTGCAGCAGGGCATTGCCATCGTGCTGGTATTCATCGGGCTGAAGATGCTGGCCGAGATCTTCCACTTCAAAGTGCCGGTATTCATTTCGCTGCTGGTGATCGTGCTTTGCATTGGTTCCTCCATCGTTTACTCGATGGCGGTAGCCAACAAATCTGCCGACGGGCAGCTGGCCAATAAAGAAGAATAAGCCGTCATGAAGAATAAGCAACCGTGAGTTACACCGTTTCCGATATCGCCGGCATGCTGAAGTCCCGCTGGTTGCAACAGGGACGGGAGGGGGCTGTGGACCACCTGCTAACCGACAGCCGGAAATTGGTCTACCCCGCCACCACGGCTTTCTTTGCGATCAAAACAGCCAGCAGGGATGGCCACCAGTTCATCCCCCGCCTGTACCAGGAGGGCGTGCGTTGTTTCGTGGTGAGTGCACCGTTAGACACGGCCCCTTTCCCCGAGGCCAGCTTTTTACAGGTAGACAATACCCAGGAAGCACTGCAGTTGCTGGCAGCGGCACACCGCTCTTCTTTTCGGATACCCGTGATCGGTATCACCGGCAGCAACGGCAAGACCATTGTGAAGGAGTGGCTGAACCAGTTGCTGGAGCCCGACCGCCGCATCGTTCGCAGCCCGCGCAGCTACAACAGCCAGCTGGGTGTTCCATTGAGCGTGTGGCTGATGGAGCCGCAACACGAGCTGGCCATCTTTGAAGCCGGCATCTCCGGAAAGGGTGAGATGGATAGCCTGCAGCAAATCATTCGTCCAACCCTCGGCATCCTCACCAATATCGGGGCGGCCCACAGCGAAGGATTTGGCTCCCTGGAAGAGAAGCTGGCAGAAAAGTGGAAACTTTTCCGGGACGCGGAAACTATTATATACAAACGGGATCACGGGTTGGTGGATGCCTTCGTCCGCCAGCAGCAGGCGGCGACTGCGGAAGCTGCGGCCGCTTCCCAAAAGTGCCGGTATTTCAGCTGGTCCTTTGAAAGCGATGCCACCATGCAGGTGACGCGCCATGCGGAAAGCGCGGGTAGTACCCCCTGCACCATCCGGTACGGGAACGAAACCTTTGAACTGCGCATACCCTTCACCGATGCCGCGGGTATCGAGAATGCCCTTACCTGCACCGCCTGCCTGCTGCACCTGGAACTTCCCCCAGAAACCATCCGCCAGCGTGTGCAGCAACTGCACGGGGTGGCCATGCGGCTGGAGCTCAAGGAAGGCATCAACCACTGTTCGGTTATCAATGACAGTTATAGCGCCGACCTCAGCTCGCTGGTCATTGCGCTCGATTTCCTCAGCCAGCAGCGGCAGCATCCCAAAAGGACCGTCATCCTTTCCGATATACCCGAAACCGGGCTCAGCGCCGGCGAACTTTACGAGCGCGTGGCCAGCCTGCTGCAGCACCACGGCGTGCAGCAACTGGTGGCCATTGGTCCCGTTATCAGTGCATATACCCATCCGTTTGAACAGTTGGGCATTACCGTGCATGCCTTCCCCGGAACCGATACCTTCCTGAAGCACCTGGAGGAGATGGGCTTCCACGAGGAGACCATCCTGGTGAAGGGTGCCCGCCGGTTTGCCTTTGAAGACATCACGGCGGTGCTGGAGATGCAGGTGCACCAGACCGTGCTGGAGATCCACCTCAACGCCATGCTGCAGAACCTGAAGCAGTACCAGCAGTTGCTGCGCCCCGGCACGCGGCTGATGGCCATGGTGAAAGCCTTCAGCTACGGCAGCGGCAGTTTCGAGATCGCCAACCTGCTGCAGTTCCATGGGGTCGATTACCTGGCCGTGGCCTATACCGATGAGGGGGTGGCACTTAGAAAGGGAGGAATCAACCTGCCCATCCTGGTCATGAATGTGGCGCCGCCGGCTTTTGACGCGCTGGTAGCCTACAACCTGGAGCCGGTACTCTACTCGTTACCGTTATACAAAAAGTTTGAAGCTTATATCCGGCAGGAAGGCATCCCGCGCTACCCGGTACACCTGGAGATCGAGACCGGTATGAACCGGCTGGGATTTTCGGTTGACGATCTGGGTGAGCTCACAAGCCTGCTGCAGCGGGGGCATTTCAAGGTGCAATCGGTCTTCAGCCACCTGGCTGCCAGCGAGGACCCGGCGCAGGACGGCTATTCCCGCCAGCAGGTGGGAAAACTGGAGCAAGCCACGGCTATCCTGGCGGAAGTGCTGGGCTACCGGTTCCTGGTACACATCGGCAATACCGCCGCCATCTTCCGCCACCCGCAGTGGCAGTTTGATATGGTGCGGCTGGGCATCGGGCTGTATGGGGTGGATACGACACCGGGAGCCGCAGCCAGCACCGCAGCGGCAGCCACCACACCCGCAGTCCCCCTCCAGCTGCAGGAGGTCAGCACCTTAAAAACCACCATCGCCCAGATCAAAGAACTGCAAGCGGGTGAGACCGTGGGCTATGGCCGCCGGGGTGTCATCAACCGCCCAAGCCGCATAGCCACGGTACGGATCGGTTACGCCGATGGTTACCCGCGGGTGCTGGGTAACGGCAAGGGATACATGCTGGTGGCGGGGCAGCCCGCACCGGTCATCGGCAGCGTTTGCATGGACATGACCATGCTGGACGTTACGGGCATCGAAGGCGTGCAGGAAGGCGATGAAGTGACCGTTTTCGGGAGGGGACTGCCAGTGGCGCAACTGGCCGAATGGGCGGGCACCATCCCCTACGAGATCATGACCGGAATTTCACAACGTGTTAAAAGAATCTATTACCAGGACTAGAAAACGAGGCTTGCGGCGCAGGAAAGCCCGCAACGGTTATCTTTGTCCCTTTACTTAGCATTATGGCAAAGGCGAGAAATGTTGTTTTACTGATATTGTTGATTTTGGTGGTGGACCAGGTGATCAAGATCTGGGTGAAGACCCATATGCCCCTGAGTTATAATTGGGACCCCACGCATATGCCCATGAC
>CBFGLD010000128.1:0-8368 GCA_965649495.1 uncultured Flavihumibacter sp.
GGCCATGACCCTGACCATGATCGACCTTCTCAACGACCCCGCCCTGATCCGCGCAGCTAAAGATGAATTTGATAAGTCGAGGGGGGAAAATTTCAACTATAACCCGCTGTTGGGTAATAGAAAACCGGCCCTGAACTACCGCGATTAAAAAAGGCTCCCGGAGGAGCCTCTGTTTATGGATTCTTTTGCTGGTCGCCATCGCCCTGCTTCGGGGGACGGTTTCCTGGCTGCCGTGGTTGCTGCTGTTGTTGTCCCGGAGCGCGGTTTCCACCCCTTGACCGATCTCCACCCTGCTGCCGCGGGGATCCCTGGGAACGCTCGCCACCCGGAGTCCGGTCTCCACCTTGGGAACGGTCTCCACCTTGTGGCCGCTCGCCACCCTGCTGCCTGCCCGGGCGTTGCTGCCCCTGCTGCCGGCGCTGCTCTCCCTGTCCCTGCCCGCCCTGCGGTTGTGTACGCCCCGGTCCCTGCTTTTGCTGCGACTGCCTTTGCCCCTGCTGCCCCTGTTGCTGACCGCCACCGCCTTCACCCCGCTGCTGCGTTGGCTGGCCGCCACGGGAACCCTGGGTTTTTTGCTTCTGCTGCTGCCGGCGCTTGCGGTCGTTCTTCTCCAGCGTACGCAGACTGATCTGCCCTACCACATCCACAAATTCGGGCTCCACTTCCTTGGGCTTGGAAGTGGTTACATCCACCGGCTCCAGCTCATCCGGAGTTACCCCCTGTGCATTCAGGGACAGGATCTTTCGGACCCTTTCAATGGTCAGCGGGTATTGCTTGTTGCTTTCCGGCAACACATACCACATCAGGTTCTTGAATATATCTTTCTTGATCAGCGTGGCGGTACCTTTGGCTACCCGGATGGTATCGGCCCTGTCCGGGAAACCCTGTAAAGCATCCAGGTAGGTGTCGAGCTCGTAATTCAGGCAACATTTTAACCGCCCGCATTGCCCGCTTAATTTGGTCTGGTTGATGCTCAGGTTCTGGTATCGCGCCGCTGTAGTGTTCACACTCTTAAAATCGGTGAGCCAGGTGCTGCAACACAGTTCCCGTCCGCAAGAACCTATCCCGCCTACTTTGGCTGCTTCCTGCCGCGCACCGATCTGACGCATCTCCACTTTAACCTTGAACTCGCTGGCATAGATCTTAATCAGTTCCCGGAAATCTACCCGGTCGTCCGCTATGTAAAAGAAGGTGGCTTTCCGCCCGTCAGCCTGGATTTCCACCTCGCTTACTTTCATCTCCAGCTTAAGCTGCCGCGCAATCGCACGGGCCCGTATCAACGCTTCGGCCTCGCGGGCCTTATTTTGCTTTAATAAGTCCAGGTCACGGTCATTCGACCGGCGCAGCACTTTTTTCATCTCCGGGTCAAACTCGTTTACCCCCCGCTTCTTCATTTGAATGCGCACGATCTCACCCGTAAGGTTGATCTCCCCCACATCTACCCCGCTAACCCCTTCTACCGTTACCAGGTCACCCTTTTCAAATTGCTGCAACGCATTGTTCCGGTAAAAATCTTTCCGGCTTCCCTTATTAAAAGATACTTCCACCACCTTGCAGGCGGCTTCCGGATCGGCAAATGGCAGGTTCTGCAACCAATCGTAGGCATTCATCCGGTTGCATCCGCCCGAGGAACAGCCCCCGTTGCTTTTGCACCCGTTCGGTTTGCCCGTACCACAACTACTACATCCCATATATTGATAAAAAAATGAATGTTAATAAATTAGAGACTTACAAATATAGGCGAAAACTACCACGGCTTCACCGTGGCTTTATCCCGGAGGATGTGGAAGAGCTTAATGCTCAGCGCGTGAAACAACATTTTGGCATTGGCATTCCGCTCAATATAATAGGAGGCTTTGTCCAACTCCTCTACCAGAGCCTCCTGCTGGGCAATATCAGCCATCTTATTGATGCGGAGTATAAAGTCTTTTTCGGTATACGGTAAGCTTTCTGCCCATTCGCTGTTTTCGCCCAGTACCCGTATCCGGACCGCCAGTTCCAGCAGGTGATTGAAATACCGCAGGAATTGTTTCTGCTTCTCCCTACCCATCTTACTGGTTTCATCGATCCATTTGACCAGGGCAATCGGCCCGCCTTTCAACAAGCTGTTCAGCCACTCCCGTACCTGCTGCAGCCAGTCCTCGCCCGCATGGTGGAGCTGCTGCAAGGCTTCCCGGTAATTGCCGTCACTGATGGCAGCCAGCTGCCGGGCCTGGTCGGCACTAACCCCCGCTCGTTTTTCCAGTGCCCCCGCCAGCTCCTGGTCGGTAAGAGCGGGTACCTTCACCAGCTGGCACCTCGAGAGTATGGTGGGCAGGATCAGCGATTCATTTTCGGCCACCAGCAGGAACAGGGTGTTGGCAGGCGGCTCCTCGATCAGCTTCAACAGCTTGTTGCCCTCCTTGCCCAACAGTTCCGGCATCCACATCACCAGTACTTTGTACCGGCTCTCAAAGGTTTTCAGGTTGAGCTTACGGATAATATCATTGCACTCCTCCGCGGTAATATTTCCCTGGCGGTTCTCCGCATTGATCGATTGCAGCCAGTCATAGAGGTTTCCATAAGGATATTGCCGGATGAATTCCCGCCACTGTACGGCATAATCCGTGCTGACCGGTTTGTCGCCGGCTTTACGGGGCAGCACCGGATAACTGTAATGGATATCCGGATGTACATAAGCGCCAGCTTTCAGGCAGGCAGGGCACAGCCCGCAGGCATCCGCTGCCTGCAACTGGTGCGCCCGCTCACATACTACGTATTGGGAAAAGGCCAATGCCAGCGGTAAGGCTCCGCTGCCTTCCTTACCCAGGAATAAAAGAGCATGGCTCAGCCTGTTATGCTGAACCATGTCTGTCAATTGTATTTTTATTTCGGATTGACCTATTACATCGGCAAATAACATCCCGCGAAGATACTAATTCAGGTATTTCGTGATCTCCGGATCCGTAGGCTTTACCTTGCTGGGGAATACCGCCACCAGCTTACCGTTTTCATCTACCAGGAACTTGGTAAAATTCCACTTGATGGGATCTTCCACGCCCAGTTTGGCGGCTTCATCGGTCAGGTATTTGAACAAGGGATGGATGTCTGCTCCTTTTACCGATACTTTTTCTGCCATGGGGAATTTTACCCCATAATTTTTCTTGCAGAACTCGCCGATCTCTTCGTTGCTGCCGGGTTCCTGCTGCCCGAAATTATTAGCGGGAAAGCCGATCACCACTATCTTGCTGCCATACTTGTCGGATAACTCCTGCAGGTCTGCATATTGCCGCGTATACCCACATTTGGATGCGGTGTTTACGATCAGCATTTTCTTCCCTTTATAGGCGGACAGGTCGATGGTCTTGCCGTCCAGTCCTTTTACCTTGAAATCGTATATACCCGTTACCGCTAAAATAGCGAGGGATAAAAGCAATGTTTTTAACATATCTGGTTCTTTATTGATGGTTTCTAATAAAATACAAATATCCTGCCTTATTGTTTTTCATAGGCCCCTGAATCGGGGGGACCGGTATTCCTGGGCTTGCCGTCCAGGTCCAGTTCCAATACCCCCGGCAAGCCTTTGTTGATGGCGGGTGACCCGGACTGCAGCCTGAAATCAAAGGGGCCGTTCAGGAAGCTGGTGTTCAGAAAGAGCGGGTCCTCGCTCCCCATCGCTGTGGCGGTAAGATGGCTGGGCTGCTCCTGAATCTTCCAGATGCCATTCCTGAAGTCCAGGTAGTAAGGATCATTACCTTCCTTGATAGCCACTATCTCGTTTTCCACTGTACCCCGGTCGCCCCAGCAAATGCTGTTGGTGAATCGGGCGTCCAGTGGTGCCGTGTATACCTGGTTGTTCAGCTTTATCATGTTACTCACCAATACCACCGGGTCCTTGTGCGTGAGGTAATGATTACTGTAAGAAGCGATGGTACAGTGATTGAAAACATACCTGCCACCGTACACCAGTTGCACATTTTTACCGCAGTTAGATACCAGGCAATTGTTCAGTTCTGCCGAGCTGTTGACAGCCAGCAAGCCGGTTTCATAGGCGTTGTTGATGATGCACTGCTCCATCCTGAGCTTGGGAACCGTTCCATCCTGCTGCCCTTCGGTTATGATTGCCTGGTAGGCATTATTAATTATCGTATAAGTAAAACTGTTAGACCTGCTTTTGCTGCGCAGGTAGATGCCCGGCCAGGAAGCGGGAAAGTCGCGATAGGGAGCATCCAGCCGGTCGCCCGTAAAGATCACCCGATCCTTTTCGGCACTGTCGCCCTGCACCTTCATGCTGCCGTCTACCAGGAAAATGGCATCCGCATGCATATAGATCCGGGCACCTTTGGTAACCGTTAGTGTGGCCGACTCCTCCACTACCAGCGGCCCCAGCACCACATAGGGCAATGTATGGTTCCAGGTGGTTGAGGTGCTAATGGTGCCGTTGCGGATGAAATGTGCGTTCTGACCCCATGCATCCAGTTGTATCCAGCGGGTATTATTGTTCCAGTTAACAGCTATGCTGTCCTGTAACACAAAGGGCATTGCTTCCTGCGAAGCCGGCAGCCTGCCGTTCACAAAAACATGGATGCTGTCTTCCGCCCCTATCTCGATATCGCTGACCACCGGACCTTCCTCGCCATTAACATTGATGCGGAATACAGAGTTGGATCCCCCTGCCAGTGCAACAGACTGTAACCGTATCCTGCGATCGTTAGGATTGTGAAGGGTAAAGTGCAGCGTATAAGAACCGGTAGTGGTGAACAGGGTATCAAAATGTAGGCTATCCGTACTGGACCATACGGCTGCGCCGGGGTCGGTCAGCAGCCTGTCCTTCGTGCAGGACATGCCCAGCAGCAACATCATATATATAATGGTAAGCCTGGCAGATGTCATCTTCCAAAAATAACCAGCCGCCTTGATATCTGCTATTTTTATTCAGTGCGGCAGGGTATAGGCAAAGCAATAAACGCTGAGGCGTACCTGGCTTACCTGCAGTAACTGAAGACACATTGCTTCCAGCGTGGCACCTGTAGTGACCACATCGTCTACCAGTAAGAGATGTTTGCCTTCCAGCACCGCTGCATCCCGTACTTCAAACACCTGCTGCATGTTCTCCCAGCGCTCGCTTCTTTGTTGCCTGGTCTGGGAGGCTGTTTCCGCTTTACGCGCAATCGCATCCGGGTAGGCGGGAATGCCCAGCACCTGGCTCATGCCATTACACAGGAGCGCGGCCTGGTTATAGCCACGTTCTCGCTGGCGCCTTTCATGCAGCGGCATGGGTAAGATGCCATCCATTTCACTGATCCAGGGAGCGGATAACAACTGCTGACCCATCCACTGCCCCAGTTGCCATCCCGCATCGCTGCGGTGATGGTATTTGATGGCATGAAGCAGTTGCTGCACCCGGCTTCGTTTGGTAAAAAAACAGGTGGCCGCCGCATGCTGCAGCGGAACCCTGCCCCAGAAGATCTGTTCTACCGGGTTGCCTGCCTGCAGGTGATAACCGGTTTGAGGTAACAGGTACATACAACCGGAGCAGATGCCCTCGTTATCGTCCGGCAGGTCCAACCCGCAGCAACAACAGTTATGCGGAAAGACCAGGTGTAAGAATGCCCGCAACATACCAGGAAGGGAATCCAGCATACGATCTCAAATTAATGCCGCGCCCTTTTACCGGCAAGCGTGTTATCACCTAAAACAAGATGCGGTATACATCTTCCACCCTCCCCACGGGAAGGATCTCGATCCGGGTATTCATCTTGGATAATCCTTTCTGGTTATATCGGGAGATGATCATTTTTTCAAAGCCCAGTTTTTCTGCTTCCGCAATCCTTTGTTCGATGCGGTTCACCGAACGGATCTCGCCGCTCAGTCCCACTTCGCCTGCCATGCAAATGGTATGCGGTAAGGGAATGTCGCTGAAGGAACTGAGTAATGCGGCAAGCACTGCCAGGTCAATAGCCGGATCTTCTACTTTGATACCACCGGTAATGTTTAGGAACACATCCTTCATTCCAAATTGAAAACCGCCCCTTTTCTCCAGTACTGCCAACAGGAGTTGCAAGCGGCGTAAATCAAATCCGCTGACAGTACGCTGCGGGGTACCGTAAACAGAGGGTGTTACCAATGCCTGCACTTCTATCAGGAAGGGGCGCATTCCTTCCATGGTGGCAGCAATGGCAATACCGCTGAGCTGTTCTTCCTTTTGCGAAAGCAGGATATCACTGGGATTCAACACCCCTTTCATGCCACTAGCTGTCATCTCATAAATGCCCAGCTCGGAAGTGCTCCCGAAACGATTCTTAAGTGTGCGCAGAATGCGATACGCGTAATGGCGGTCGCCTTCAAATTGCAAGACGGTATCCACCATATGCTCCAGGATCTTGGGGCCTGCTATTGCGCCGTCCTTGGTAATGTGCCCGATCAGGATCACCGCTGTATTGGTTTCTTTAGCGAAACGTTGCAACTCGGCTGCACACTCGCGGATCTGCGATACACTGCCCGGAGATGATTCTATGAATGCCGTATGGAGGGTTTGAATGGAATCAATGATGACCAACTGTGGTTTCAGTTTTTTGATCTCCTGGAAAATTTGCTGGGTATTGGTTTCGGTTAGTAAATAGAAATTATCAGATCTGAAGGGAATTCTCTCCGCGCGCATACGGATCTGTTGCTCACTTTCTTCGCCGCTGATATACAGCAGCCGGACGTGTTGCAGTTGCAATCCCGCTTGCAGGAACAAGGTCGACTTACCAATACCGGGCTCACCCGCAACCAGGATGATACTGCCGGTTACTATGCCTCCGCCCAGTACACGGTTCAATTCAGGATCGGGAGTGATGATCCTGTTCTCTTCACCCGCTTCAATATCTTTTAATAAGGTGATGCCAGCGCGGGAAGAAGGGCCATCGGATTTCCAGCCGGAGGAACTTTGTTTGCTTTCCTTCTGTTTGATTTCTTCAACAAAAGAATTCCATTGCTGGCAGGCGGGACACTTTCCCAACCACTTCGTGCTTTCGTATCCGCACTGCTGGCAAAAAAAAGAGGACCTTGGTTTACTCATGCAGCGAAGATAAATGCACAACGAATTAACCTGGGATAAATAAAATTGTGTTCGGGAAAGGTGACGTTATACCAGCAAACGTTTTTTCAAAAACAAAAAAGAGCCATTCGTATATCATGTAGAAAAGCTCCTGACATACCACCACTGCGAAAAAAAAGGATGATTAAAATTCGAAGAGAAAATGGCAGGAGAATATCCCTGGATTGATAACTGCAAAAGAGAAAAAAGGAGGGAAGAGATGAGGACTTCCCAAAAAGTAAAAAGGCCAGCATTGCTGCTGACCCTTTACTTACTAACCCATTAAATTCTTGCACTAAATTACGAATTAGGGTCACATTTCAAAATAATTTTTTGAGCCTGTGAATAACTTTTAAGGCCCTGAAAGGGGACTTTCATTACAACGAAAATACTATTCAAACCTATGATAATCAGTAGAATATAAATAAGCTGTCGGGGCTTCCGCTTCCTGCTCCTGTGCTATATTGTCATGAATTTAACACGAAATTTAAGCCCTATGACAAAACGGCTGTCCATTCGTTAATTTTGGTAAGTTTTGGGGTAATTAATGGAATTGGTAATAGCTTTGATGGATATCTTTCTACTAATAATCTGAAGTAATATGACGCCGTCCATTATGTTTGTTTCCCTGTTGTTTGTTGGGATCAGTATGCTGGTTTCCTTTGCTTTAAAGAGCAAGATCCGGAAGTACAGCCAGACCCCGATGCGGTCGGGATTATCCGGAAAGGAGATCGCCGAAAGGATGTTGAAAGAGAATGGGATCTATGATGTTCAGGTAGTTCCGGCCCAGGGTTTCCTGAGCGACCACTACAACCCGGTCACTAAGACCATTGCCCTGAGCCAGGATATTTACGAAGGCCGGAACGTAGCGGCGGCCGCTGTTGCCGCCCACGAATGCGGTCACGCGGTGCAGCATGCCACGGCATATCCCTGGCTTTCGTTGCGCAGCAAGCTGGTTCCTGCCGTCCAGTTCAGTTCCAGCATCGTTCAGTGGATCCTTCTGGCGGGCATTTTTATGGTGAATACCTTCCCGAGCCTGCTGCTGGGTGGTATCATCCTCTTCGGGGTCACCACCCTGTTCTCCCTGATCACCCTGCCGGTGGAGTTTGATGCCAGCAACCGGGCCCTGGCCTGGCTGGAAAGGACCAATATCACTACGGCCGAAGAACACCCGCAAGCCAAAGATGCCTTGAAATGGGCAGCTATGACCTATGTGGTGGCAGCAGTGGCATCCATAGTTACCCTGGTGCAGTATATCCTGATCTACCAGGGCAGGAGCAGGGACTAAAAAAATTGAACGATCCGATT
>CBFGLD010000129.1:0-8352 GCA_965649495.1 uncultured Flavihumibacter sp.
CAGCCGGTAGGAATAGGCTCATAGCCGGATAATTGGCTCATGCGGGCGGGAAACGAATGGTAGTTAGTATTTTGGATAGTCATTTTTCACATGAATCCGTCATATTCTATATAATTGTCAAAATAACACAAGGATAATTGCTCAAATTTTAAGAAATTTGCCTTTCTATTATAAAATCTAAAAAATGAGCAAGAGCCCGACTACCTTGTTTGATAAAGTGTGGGATTCGCATGTGGTCCGGAAGATCGCGGATGGCCCGGATGTGTTTTTCATCGACCGCCATTTCATCCACGAAGTGACCAGCCCGGTGGCCTTTTTGGGACTGGAGACCCGTGGCCTGAAAGTGATGTTCCCTAATAAGACCTTTGCCACCGCCGACCATAATACTCCCACCATCAACCAGCACCTGCCGGTGCAGGATCCCCTGTCGGCCAACCAGCTCAAGGCTTTGGAAACCAATTCCGCCAAATACGGCATCTCCCATTGGGGACTGGGCAACCCGAAGAACGGGATCGTGCATGTAGTTGGTCCGGAGAACGGCATCACCCTGCCGGGTATGACCATCGTTTGCGGCGACTCACATACATCCACACACGGAGCATTTGGCGCCATCGCTTTCGGCATCGGCACTTCCGAAGTGGAGATGGTACTCTCCTCGCAGTGCATCATGCAGCCCAAGCCCAAAAAAATGCGCATCCAGGTGAACGGCCAACTGAACAAAGGCGTGCTGCCCAAGGATGTGATCCTCTATATCATTGCTAAGCTGACCGCGGCGGGCGCTACCGGCTATTTCGTGGAGTATGCCGGCGACGTGTTTGAGAACATGAGCATGGAAGGCCGCATGACCGTTTGTAATATGAGCATTGAGATGGGCGCCCGCGGTGGCATGATCGCCCCGGACGAAACCACCTTCAACTATATCAAAGGCAGGGAAAAAGCGCCTGCAGGCGAAGCCTGGGATAAGGCACTGGCCTATTGGAAGACCCTCAAGACCGATGAGGGCGCCGCTTTTGATATCGAGTACACCTATGATGCCGCTGATATAGAACCCATGATCACCTTTGGTACCAACCCGGGTATGGGCATCGGCATCAGCCAACATATACCCATAACCGAAGAAACCGGCAGCGGCAAAGCCAGCTATGAAAAGTCGCTCAACTATATGGGCTTCCACGAAGACGATGCCATGCTGGGCAAGAAAGTGGATTATGTATTCATCGGCAGTTGTACCAATGGCCGCATAGAAGACTTCCGCGCTTTTGCCTCCATAGTAAAAGGCAGAAAGAAAGCCGACAATATCACTGCCTGGATCGTTCCCGGTTCGCATATCGTGGAGCAGCAGATCCGGGAAGAGGGAATACTGGACATCCTTACGGAGGCGGGCTTCCAGCTCCGCCAGCCCGGCTGCAGCGCCTGCCTGGCCATGAACGATGATAAGATCCCCGCCGGCAAGTATGCCGTCAGCACCAGCAACCGGAACTTTGAAGGCAGGCAGGGACCCGGCGCCCGCACCCTGCTGGCCAGTCCGCTGGTAGCCGCCGCCGCCGCCGTTACCGGCGTGGTCACCGACCCCAGGGATCTTTTATAAACCATCAACCCCCCATCATTATGGCTTACGATAAATTCACGATACTGACCAGCACCGCGGTTCCCATGCCCATTGAGAATGTGGACACCGACCAGATCATCCCGGCGCGCTTCCTGAAAGCCACCGAAAGGAAAGGATTTGGCGACAACCTGTTCCGCGACTGGCGCTATAACGCAGACGATACCCCGAAAAAGGACTTCATACTCAACAACCCCATCTACTCCGGTAAGATATTGGTGGCAGGCAAGAACTTCGGCAGCGGCAGCAGCCGCGAACACGCCGCCTGGGCCATCTACGACTATGGCTTCCGTTGCGTGGTATCCAGCTTCTTTGCCGATATCTTCAAGAACAACTCCCTCAATGTGGGCATCTTACCCGTACAGGTAAGCGCCGCTTTCCTGGATAAGATCTTCAGCGCCATTGAGGCCGACCCCAATGCCCAACTGGAAGTGAACCTTCCCGAACAAAGCATTACCATCCTGGCCACGGGCGAAAAGGAATCCTTTGACATCAACGGCTACAAGAAAAGCAATATGATAAACGGGTACGACGACATCGATTACCTGCAGGCCATGAAAGAGGAGATCCGGGAATTCGCAGAAAAGAGTTTGTATTAACAGTAAGCAGCAACCGAAAAAATGCCCCAGACGAGAAGAGTTGTGGAGATCATGGACACCACCCTGCGTGATGGTGAACAAACCAGCGGCGTATCTTTCAGCGCCTCCGAAAAACTGACCATCGCCCAGTTATTACTGACCGAAGTAAAGGTAGACCGCATTGAGATTGCGTCTGCGCGTGTTTCGGAAGGTGAATTTGATGCCGTGAAAAAGATCACCAAATGGGCCAAGGCCAATGGCATGCTCCATAAGGTGGAAGTGCTCACATTCGTGGACGGCGATGTATCGGTTCAATGGATGATCAAAGCCGGGGCCAAAGTGATGAACCTGCTCACCAAGGGCTCGCTCAACCACCTCACCCACCAGCTCAAAAAGACGCCCGCAGAGCATTTTGCCGATGTGGCTGCCGTGCTGGCGCTCGCCAAAAAGAAAGGTATTGATGCCAATGTTTACCTGGAAGACTGGAGCAACGGCATGCGCCACTCCAAAGAATACGTGTTTGAATACCTCGACTTCCTGGTAACGCAGCCGGTTAAACGCATCATGCTGCCCGATACCCTGGGAGTGCTGACACCGCAGGAGTCCTTTGATTTTGTATCGGAGATCGTTAGCCGCTATCCGGGCAGCCACTTCGACTTCCATGCCCACAACGATTACGATCTGGGTACGGCCAATGTGCTGGAGTCCGTAAAAGCGGGGGTCCACGGCCTGCACCTCACCATTAACGGTATGGGTGAAAGAGCCGGTAATGCGCCGCTGGCCAGCGCCATCGCGGTATTGAACGATTTCATGCCGGGTATCCGCACCCATGTAGTGGAAAAATCACTCTATTCGGTGAGCAAACTGGTGGAAACCTTTTCCGGGTTCCGCATACCCGTCAACAAACCGGTGGTGGGAGAAAACGTGTTCACCCAAACTGCCGGCATACATGCCGACGGCGATAAAAAGAACAAGCTGTATTTCAGCGACCTGATGCCCGAGCGTTTTGGACGCCAGCGCAAGTACGCCCTGGGCAAAACCAGCGGCAAGGCCAATATCGAGAACAACCTTCACCAACTGGGCATACAGCTCTCGGATGCCGACCTTAAAAAAGTTACCCAGCGCATCATAGAACTGGGCGACCGCAAGGAAGTGGTCACCCAGGCCGACCTGCCTTATATCATTTCGGATGTGCTTGACAGTAATACCATCGAGGACAGGGTGAAGATCGAAAATTATGTGCTGACACATGCCCGTGGCCTGAACCCTTCGGTTACCCTGCAGATCTCCGTGAACGGGGAACTGTTTGAAGAGCAGGCCCAGGGCGACGGGCAATACGATGCCTTCATGAACGCGCTGAAAAAGGTCTACCGCCAGAAAAAACTGGAGCTGCCCCTGCTCACCGATTACGCGGTGCGCATCCCGCCCGGTGGCAAGAGTGACGCCCTCTGCGAAACCATCATCACCTGGCAGCAGCACCATAAGGAATTCAAGACCCGCGGGCTGGACAGCGACCAGACCGTATCGGCTATCAAGGCCACCCAGAAAATGCTGAACCTTATCCATAACGAACAGGAATAAACGAAACTTACAATACCATACGAATGGCAACAAAACACATACTGGTTGTTCCCGGTGACGGCATCGGGCAGGAAGTAACCGCAGTAGGAAAAAAAGTACTGGACCGCGTAGCCGAAAAATTCGGTCACCAATTCACCTACGACGAAGCCCTGATCGGGCATGTGGCCATCGAAGCCACCGGCATGGCATTGCCGGAGGAATCCCTGGAAAAAATGAAAGCCTCCGACGCCGTACTCTTCGGCGCTGTGGGGCATCCCAAATACGACAACGACCCTTCCGCCAAGGTGCGGCCCGAACAGGGTTTGCTGAAAATGCGCAAGGAGCTGGGCCTCTATGCCAACCTGCGCCCCATCAAACTATTCGATGAACTGCTGGACGCCTCCAGCATCAAGCCCGAGATCCTGCGTGGTGCCGATATCCTCTTCTTCCGCGAGCTGACTGGTGATATCTATTTCGGGGAGAAAGGCCGCAAGAACAACGGCGATACCGCTTACGACATCGCGGAATACAGTCGCTACGAAGTGGAACGCATCGCCCGCAAAGCCTTTGAGGCCGCCCGCACCCGCCGTAAAAAGCTCTGCTCGGTAGACAAAGCCAATGTGATCGAAACCAGCCGCCTTTGGAGGGAAGTGATCCAGAAACTGGCCCCTGAATACCCGGATGTGGAAGTGGAACACCAGTTCGTTGACGCTACCGCCATGCTGCTGATCAAGGACCCGCGCCGCTTTGACGTGGTGGTAACCGCCAACCTCTTCGGGGATATCCTGACCGACGAAGCTTCGCAGATCGCGGGCTCCATGGGCATGCTGGCCAGCGCTTCCATTGGTGACGGAACGGGAGTATACGAACCCATACATGGGTCGGCGCACGACATCACCGGTAAGGGGGTGGCCAACCCGCTGGCCTCGGTGCTTTCCGCCGCCCTGCTGCTGGACATCTCCTTTGGCATGAAGGCCGAATCGGAAGCCGTTATCAACGCGGTAGACAAGGTCCTGAAGGCCGGATTCCGTACCAGGGATATCGCCGACGCACAAACGCCGGCCGACAAGATCCTGGGTACCACCGCCATGGGAGAAGAAGTTTTGAAATTATTGTAGCATATTTTCCTTTCTTTGTAAAGGATGCGATACCTGAATATCTTACTGGCTGTGCTGTTCGTCTTGTTTGCAGCGCTGCAATGGAACGACCCCGATCCCTGGGTCTGGGTGCCCCTGTACCTCTTTGCCGCCATCATCTGCGTGGAGGCGGTGCGGGGCAACTACCATCCCATCCTGTGTATCACCGGCATGATCATGTACCTGGGCTATGCCGCGCTGCTGTTCTTTGAAAACAACGGCGTGCTGAGCTGGGCCCGCGAGCACGATGCGGAAAGCCTGGTGCAGACCATGAAGGCCACCAAGCCCTGGATAGAAGCCACGCGTGAATTCGGGGGACTTCTGATCTGTTTCGTTGCCGTACTGCTGAACTACCTGAAGCCGCCGCAGCCGGCGGTTGAGTAGTGCTCAGGACTTGCCCGGAAGTTTCACCGTTTTGCGCACCGGTGTTTTGGCCGGGGTCTTTGCAGGCGTGTTGGCCGGGGTCTTTGCTGCGGGCTGTTTGGCGGCGGCTTTCACCGGCTCTTTATCTTTTATGCAGCGGCAGCTATACCCGTTGTTTTTGATCACATAGTTCCTGCCGATCTCATTGGTATTGTAATAGAGATGCCGGTACCACAAATAATTGTCCGCCGTTTCATAGGTGGTGGAGGTCCAGAAACCGGCAAACTGTCCCAATGTTATGAAATCCCCGTAATCATTACGTGTACCGGCAGGCATGACCGAAAAATCCGTTTCATTATTCCTGGCGGCTTCCGCATCTTTCCAGTGCTGGTCCTTCTTTAATTTTCCCGCCAGCTGGCTGCGGCCGCCGGTCCTGCCCACTTCCTCCGCAGCCACGCCCAGGTAGGTTTCCAGCTCCTTCCATTCTGCATCGGTGGGGATGTGCCAGCCTTTCGGGCACAGCTTACCGTTAGATACGGCATACCCGTTATACAGTTTGCCATAGATCAGTTCGTTGGCGGGATTGTTCTCGTATACGGTATATGCGCCGCTGGTGGTTGCCTTCCAGGCCGCGGCATCCAGCCCGCTGCGGATTGCCGTGGTATCGTTGTACTGGCTGGTCCGCAGGTTCTCTTTCAGCCAGTATTGCTTTCCCAGCTTCAGCACCGTATACCGGTTGCTGTCAAGATCGTAGACCGGCTGCAGGTTCTTGTCTGTAGTGCTGTCCTGGGCCTTTACGGCAGTTGTGTTAACTGCCAGGCTTAGCATCACGATGAGTATTGAATTCAGGTATTTCATGATTGCTGTTATTTAGTACTGGAACCGGTGATGGCCTGGTTGATGCTTTCTACCACGGCATGTGCGGCAGGTGTGGCAGTTACTTCCACGCCGGAATTCACGCCCATCTTGCCGTTCACCTTGATATCGCCCTTGTCGGAGAAGGGTCCTTCCAGGCTGGCTTCGCCGCGGATGCCGCCATCGCAGATCACACCTTTATTGTCCCACTCGATGAATCCCTGCACCTTGGTACCCACGCCTGCGCCCGCCAGCTCCACGAATTCAGGGATCTCATCGGCCACGATGCTGTTTTGCGAAATGCCCTCCGCATCCTTATTGGCCAGGTCCAGTCCCAGCCCGGCACCAAAGGCCAGGGTCGATTTCTTGTTGATGAAGTCGCGCTCGTAATTGGCCACCAGCCCGCTGAACTCCGCTTCCACTTCAAACTTATCGCAATCGCCGTTCAGCTTTACCAGCAGGATCTTGAACTTGAAGCTGATGGGACATTTGTATTCAAATGCGATGGGATCCCAGGTTTCCTTCACCGGCTCCGCATCGTCACCGCAGGGGTAGATGATCTCCGGCGGCGGCATAACAGGCCCCAGGGCAAAGGTCATGTGCTGGTAATATTTCATCTCCCGCAGGTTGGCCGGCTCAGGAAGTAACTGGCACCAGTAACTCATTTCAATGTGCAGGAGGCGGAGGGGATCGGTGAAGCGTGCAATGAAATCCTCGTTCAGCGCCGCCACCTGTTTGAGGAAATTATTATTAGCAAGGTCCAGTTCTTTACAGCGTTGCTCGTCCGAAGTGTTTTGCCCCTCCCCTCCCATGTATTTATTGTTGATGGCTTCGGTCTTTACGGACAGTTCTTCTTCCAGGGCTACCTTCGCCTTTTCATAACCACCTTGCATATACGCTCCTGCTTCCGCATTCAGATCGGCCACCTTGTCGAGGTAAACCTGGTAGGTGTGTGCTGCCTTGGCTGCCAGCATGCCGTTGGCGAAATCAACTTTCCAGTTGCCCGCATTGGTCATGTTTTCGTAGTTGACGGAAGACTGTTGCATCCCCGCCTGCACGCGTGCCTGTGCCGCTTCGACGGCGGCGCTCCAGGCCTTCCAACGGCCTTCTACAACCGAAGCCGACTGCACCTCCAGCAATTGTTCCGGCTGCCGGAACTTCAGCGGGTTGATGTATTCCGTTTCCAGCGGCCTCCGGCGGTTCCAGGTATTGCCCCAGTCGGTCCGGATTCCTTTTTTGGAAGCCAGTTTTTCGGTGGAACTGTTGTAAGCCCCCCGCAGGCTCTTTTGGATGAAAGCGGCGGCCGCGGCTTGGTTGCCTTCTTTCTCGGCGATGGCAGCACGGGTGTAATTGGCCTGGGGATGGGCGGGACTGATACGCAGGCTGCTGTCCAGGGCCGCTTTGCTTTTGGCCATCTCTCCCAACGCAAACCAGGCCTGTCCCAGGTTGTTCAGCACCGTGCTGTTGCGCGGGTGCTTTGCTGCCAGGTATCGCAATACCGGTAATGCCCGGGGGGCCGCACCCGACTGCACCAGTATCGCGGAGAGGTTGCTGAGGATGTAATCGCTTTCGGGCTGCAGGGTGGCTGCCCTGGCCAGCGACCAGAGGGATAGTCCGAGGGCGTCTTTATAATAAAGCAGTACCCCCAGGTCGGCCAGCGCTACCGGGTTGTTACCGGTGCCGGCCAGGAGTGCCGACTGTTGCTGCTGTTCTTTCGGCTGCAGTTGCTTTTGGATATCGGCCAGCAGTTTGTCCAGCAGGGCTTTGCGGTTGGTGGCTGTCATCACCTGCTGCAGGGCTGCGGCTTTAACGGCCGCATTCACCACCGGCAGCTGCACCGCATTCTTTAGCTGTGAAACCGGTGTGGACACAAACCCTTTGGTGGGGGAAGGGCTATAGATGTCCATGTCTTTCCCTTTTTTGGCGCTGCTACCGGTCATCAGTACCTGCTGCGGCGGCAGGGGTTTATTCGCCACCGGGGGTGTGGGTGTGGCCGCGGGTTTTGCCGCGGGGGAAGCGGCGGCGGCTGCAGGATTCCCGATCAATGCTTTTAAGGCTTTGAAATCGATGGCCTGCAACATATCCTGCCAGGCTTTTACATATATGGGATCGTTCTCGTCTATATAAAAGGTTATGGCTATGAAGCGGGGCGTATGTCCGGGTAGTCGCGACCGGTAGTAGGCGGGGTCGGGTTTGATTACAAAATCCTTATAGCGTTCATTCTCCGCATAGAAGCCTTCAAAGTCCAGTGATG
>CBFGLD010000130.1:0-8279 GCA_965649495.1 uncultured Flavihumibacter sp.
CGAGTGGCGAACATGCGGCTTTCAAACAGCTCTTCCCAACTCATACGGGCTCCGTAGTTCTTACCATTGTAAGCTTCATAACGGGCCAGCAGGGGACGCATGTCTGGATAGTACACCCAGAAGATGGGAGTCACGTCGCGGAAAGACCCGTCGGCATTCTTGATGGTCTTCAACGGTGCGATACCCAGGATCCGTACATGCAGGCGGGAAGACTCCTTATCAAATACCACGTCTTCTTTCACCCAGTACTTTTCCACTTCCTCGGGATTGAACATGTTGATGATAGTGGTGTCTTTCATAATACCCAACGATCCGTCTGGATCCTTATCCCAGTCCGGGATAGACTCCACCTTTGGCTTACCCACCAATTGCTCAGCGATCTCGTTCATGGTGATCGGCGTCGTGAAACGGTCGTCGATCGGGTTGAACGCGGTCAGCTCACCACTCTTGATGGCTCCCAGGATAATATTGATGAAACGCTGGTTACCATTATCGTCATCGGCCTTATACATGAAAGGAAGATTCATCTTTTCGTGTATGTCGATCTCTCTCCACAAACGCTGGCGATACACCGCATCATCCTCACGAATATGCTCATACACCAGGGGAATACGCTCCTTCACCAGGTTGCGCTCAATGGCGTTGTCATTGCGCAGTGATTTACGGGTGGTTCCCAGGTCAAGCTCAGCTTGCGGGGGCGGAGCAGCAGGTACCGTGTCCTGTGCAGGAGCAGCAGTAAGCGCCGCCGCATTACCGGTATTGCTTTTATTGGTACTTGTCTTCTTGGTAGTGGTACGCTTGGTGGAAGTCCGCTTCCGCTGCGCACTGGCATCAGGAGCAAAAAGTCCCACTGCTGCTACCAGTAAACAAATATGGATGATACGGTTTTTCATTGTATGCCTGTTTTAGTCTATGTCTTATTTCAAGTTAAAGAAGATACCTGGCAGTTCACGCACACGGCCATCTGGACCTTTTACGCGGATCTGGTCAAAATATACAGTTGTTCCGGGTGTGGCGCGCTGGATGATCTGGGAGGCACCACCTGACCAACGGGGACCATTATTGGCACTCTGCTGGTAAGTCTGGAAGGCACCACCGTTCGCACCAAGTGTATAACCTACCACTTCAAACTTCGCATCGAATTCGGAATCGGTCAGCTTGGCCATCAAGCCACCCATCGCCTTAAAGCTGGAGGCCGACATGGATCCACCCCTTGACTGTCCTACATAGGCCGTCGGGTCTGGCAGATTCTTACAACGCATCGCGAAAGAACTGGTCTTGCCATTCACGGTTACCCTGATCTCGGCAGGACCTACCTTGTTTGGCTTGATTATGTAACGGTCGCCACCGGCTGGACTAATACTGCCACCAGTAAAGCTCACGCTCATTTTCTCTTTACCCGCTGAACCAGCTGATACCGTCACCGGGTTCTCCACTCCCTGGTATAATACGTTCATCTTCTCCAGGAAAACAGACGCACCGGAAGGAATACCAACAGTATACTTGATCGTCTTGTTCAGGGTTGCCGGTGTGCCATCAGGCTTGGTGAAATTAACCACCACATTCACTGATTTTTCACCTGCACCACTCACGGTTGTTTTGTACAGCGCAGTACCTTCTGCTCCAAGAGGAATCGAAGCACCATTCACTGTCACGCTCGGCTTGGCAGCCTTGGAGAAAGCGCCCACACCTGCCGTGATCTCCAGTTCCTGGCCCGGCATCAGGTACGTTGAATTGGTACCGGCAAAAGCCTGGAACTCATCAAATACTACTTCCACCTCGCCGATCTCCTTATGACAATAATCTACCAACTGGGCTTCAGAATTCTTCACATCATTCTGGAACTTGCTCAGAATAGTGAGGGCAGCAATGGTAGGAGTCATGCGGAAATAAGCAGACTTCCAGTCTTTGTTCGCTACCGAACCGGTCTCTGACTTCGGTACAGACAGGTCGATCGGTAAAGTCTTCTCAAAACTGGCCTTCATCTCGGGAACGATGTTCAGCATCGCAGCCCGGTAGTCGGTCAGCTTCGTGAGGAGCTCTTCCCCCTTGGGACCTTCTACCAGCAAACGGGTAGAGGCATCCAGGTTATCGATGCTGTAAGTTTCCTCAGCAGTACCAATATTTTCTCCTTTAGATTCTTTTTTCAATTCTACTTTCAGCTCTTCCAGGTACGTACTCATGTCATCCGACAATTTCTGTGCCTGCTGCGCCTTGGGATACCACAGACCGGCTTTTTCAGCAGTCTTGGGGTCCTTCAGCTTGGCTTCGAAAGATTTATAAGTAGCATCATTTTTCGTATCAACCACGCCACTGGCAGTGTTGATAGAATTGTTAACTGTTTTGAAAGCATTCAGGATCTCAGATGATACGTTCAATGCAAGTAGCGCGGTAAGCACCAAATACATCATGTTGATCATCTTTTGCCTGGGCTCTTTAGGTAAGGCCATGGATCTGGGATTTAGTTTGTTATACTCAGTTTTTCATAGTTTCCAGAGGGTACGGAGCGGCTTATGCCCTACCCTGCATTGCGTTCAGCATATTGCCATAGATCTGGTTGAGGTTACCCAGGTTCTTGGCCAGCATCGCAATCTGGTCCTGTGTTTTCTTAGCATCTTCCACACTTCCCTGCATGGCTTCAGAAGCCTGTGCCAGGTTACCATAGAACTTATTCATGGCCTTCAGGTGATTGTTAGTATCCTGCAGTTCCAGCTCATAAATGGTGTTCAGGGATCCCAGGTTCTTGGTCAGGGTCTGTACCTGGCCGTGGAACAGCTTGGTCGACTCAGATGCATCATTGAAACTCTGCATCGTAGCAGCACTCTTAACGTAGGCTTCCTTCATGGAACCCAGCGCTGTAGCGGCTTCCTTAGTCTTGCTGGCATAGTCGTTAGTGGCAGCAACAACATCAGAAACATCCTTCATCTGGTTTACTGTTGAACCCAGCTTGTTGAAACCATCACTCAGTTTCTTCAGGTTGGTGGGAGTAATATCCGCTTCCTGCATCATCTTGTCCAGGCTCTGAAGAGCAGGATTTCCGGTTGAACCCGACATTTTCGGAAGGGCTTCAGCCAGGGCTGCCATCTCAGCACCGGGAGGCGGAAGGAATGCATATACCAGGAAGATAGCAGCCTCTGTCAGCAGACCCAGGGTCAGCATGATATCGGCAAATGGTTTGTGCAGGATCTTTGCCCAGGCACCGAAGATTACAACAGCGGCACCAACGCACACTATTATGTTTACGAGTCTTTCTGTAGATTTTGATGTACCAGCCATAGTTTTAAAGTTTAGTTGAGTTTGAATACGGGTTTTGAATATTAGATTTTGTTTCTGTGGCGGTGGGCACAAAACGTCCCCTGTTGATTGATTCCAATCAATTTTTCCACCGTAAGATTGTTGATTTAAATATGGTCTATACGATTATTTTTTGCCTTTGCCCTGCATGGGAGGAAGATCAATCGCCGTACGGAAACCTATATACGATTTGCTCGTATCCTGGTATTCGTAAGAACGGGTACCGGTCTGCAGGAAATAACCTACGTCCTTCCAACTGCCGCCGCGGAGAACCTTACGCTTCATGCGCGGAGGATCGGAATCCTTGGCATTATAACGGATATCCGGGTTCATATCGTGCTGGAAATTGTAACCACCTTCGTAATAAAGTGAGGAGGTCCACTCGGCTACGTTACCCGACATATTATACAGGCCGAAATCGTTGGGCCAGTAGGCATCGGCACGAACGGTATAGAATCCGCCGTCTTCCGGATAATTGCCGCGGCCCGGTTTGAAATTGGCCAGCAGGCAACCCTTTTTATTTCTCAGGTAATAGTTACCCCAGGGGAACATCGATTGAGAACGACCACCACGGGCAGCATATTCCCACTCCGCTTCCGTAGGCAGGCGGAAATCTGACTCCTGCGCACGCTTCTTGCTCTCCAGGAAGGAATTCAGGTAGTGGGTCCTCCACTCACAGAAGGCCGTGGCCTGGTTCCAGTTCACCCCTACCACCGGATAATTTCCGAAAGCAGGATGCGAGAAATAACGCTTGGTCATGGGCTCATTATAGGAATAGGAAAAATCTCGGATCCACACCAGCGTGTCAGGATAGATGCGCACATCTTTCTTCACGATGAACTGTGAACGGGGTTTTCCCTGGTTCTCTCTTTTGGAAGCTTCCTTCGTATCGAAGGTCTCGGAATGAAACACCAGCTTCGAAGCGTCCAGCTCCTTCTTTCCGAAAATCCGGTTCTCAGGAGACAGGATCAACTGGTCGATCTTTTCAATGGTGGCCTTGTCACCCCATTTGATGGTTTTTGCCTTCGTCCAGTCAACATAATCCACGCCGTCTACATTTTTTACATAACCCATCAGCTTGGCAGCTGTAGAGTCACGTACCCAGTAGACAAACTGGCGATACTCATTGTTGGTGATCTCAGTGGCATCCATCCAGAAGCCATTGATGGATATCTGCTTATTCCTCGCGGTATAAGCAAAATTGATATCCTCATCGCTGGGCCCCATATGGAAAGTTCCAGGTGGCACGTATACCATTCCCGGTGGTTTGGGCATGGCGTACTTGTTACCCGGCGCGATGCCGTGTAGCTGGCCGTCCTGAGGAACTCCCGCTCCTTTCTTATCGGACTTGCCAAACATTGAGCAACTTGCCAGCATTGACATGGCCGCAAGCGCGCATAACGTGGACAGGTTTTTCATTTTCATAATATTAGAGGGTAGTGGGCAAAAATAATGTTTTGTCAACATCAGCTTCCTGGTTTATTGTTTTAACGTAAACCTGCCTCGCGACAGATGTCCGTGTCAGAAATTAACGGTTCTCAATAGCGGAATATTGTATTTCCGCTGAATATTAATTTAAAATTTTAACAGCTCCTTCGCTTACTTGCGGCCTTCCCCCCTTCCTTTTCCCGCTTTCCCCATCCCGATCACCCAATTTGGGTCAACGCTTCCTCAACCGTAGCTACTGGCCTGGCACAGGTGTAATTACGGCAAACATGTATCCGTGTATAAGGGTTATTGAGCTTGTGGCGCAATAGCGGGTAAACCTCGTTCTCGCGGGTGGTGGATTGAATAATTCGGAAGGGAATAAAATTAGCTAATATTTTGTTTCGCACATCATCTGCTTCCGGTCCAGCCACAACTATTTCTGCACATCCCTTCACCGCCTCCAGCAACCCGATCGCCCAATGCCCGAAAGCGCCCGGATAACGCGTAACGGCGCCCGACAGGCTCTCCAGCATCTCCATCGATCGCTGCTTCCAGTCACCCCGGTCCAAAACCACCCCCAGCCAGTTCAGGTTATACTGCATCACCGCATTGCCCGATGGCTGCGCTCCATCATACACCTCCCGCTTCCGCACTACCACATCCTCCTGCCCTTCGCCCGTATAATAAAATAAATGATTGTCCTCCGATCCAAATCGCTCCACTATCCGCTCAGTTATGGCACCCGCCCGTTCTATATATCTGGTGTCGCCCGTTAATTCCTGTAATTGAATCAAAGCTTGTACCAAGTATGCAAGATCATCCAGGAAGGCCGGGAATTTTGCCACCCCATCCTTGTAAGTATGGTGGTACTGACCTTCTCCATCGGCAAAAACCCGCAACATCCACTCCATATTCCGGATCGCCAGCTCCCGGTAAGCCCTGTCACCCGTGGCTCCTGCCGCTTTGCATAGTGCCGTGTTCATCAAGGCATTCCATCCCAACAACTGCTTGTCGTCCAGGGCCGGACGAATCCTGTCACCCCGCCGCTCCAGCAGCCTGCCCCCGATGGAATCTATCTTTGTTAAAGTTTCATCAAGACCGGCACCCATCGCCTCACTCAGTTCCTCCACCCGCATTTTCCGCGTAAGGATATTGATGCCCTCCCAGTTGCCTTCTGCCGTTATTCCGTACCAGGCCGCCGCCAAACGGGCATCCTCCTCCCCTAATACCTCCTTCACTTCGCCCAGCTCCCATACATAATACTTCCCCTCATGGCCCTCCGAATCGGCATCCAGGGCGGAATAAAAACCGCCTTCCGGACTCAACAGCTCCCGCCGTACAAAACCAAGGGTATGATGAAGCGCTCGTTCGTAAGATTGTCCCCGCTCACTATCCCTGCCGGCCGCCAGCAACCCGTCCGCCAGCCCACTAACGAATAAGGCCTGGTCGTACAACATCTTTTCGAAATGCGGCACCAGCCACTCGTTGTCCGTACTATACCGCGCCAGCCCACCGCCCAACTGGTCGTAAATGCCACCCGCAATCAGCTTATCCAGGCTCAGGAAGGCCTGCTCCAACGCAGCTTCGCCCAGCAGGCGGTTTTCCCCTTCCAGGTATACAGCCTTCGCTCCTTTTTTTCGTTCTATCCAGCCGTACCGCAACAGGAACCCGATACTGCCCATTTGCGGAAACTTCGGCGCCCTCCCAAATCCTCCTTCCTCCCGGTCTGCCGTTTTCATCAGCTCCGCCGCCAACAGGTGCAACTGGTCCTCCCGGAACCCCGCGCCTCTTGCCGGTACCACTACCTCCTCATCCCGCTCCCGTTGCTCCGGCAGTTTCCGCCCGATCTCACTGGAACGCGATAAGTGCTCCGTCAGCTCGAGCGACTGCCTTACCATATCCTCTTTCCGCTCACGCCAGGCACGCGCCACCCCCCGCAACACCTCCGTCCAACTGTTCAGGTTATAGGCCGGCTGCGGCGGGTAATATGTGCCCCCGTAAAAGGGCCGGGCATCCGGCGTCAGGAAGACATTCAGGGGCCAGCCCCCGCCACCGGTAAGAGCCTGCACCGCGTCCATATAGATATGGTCCAGGTCCGGACGCTCCTCCCGGTCAATCTTGATATTGATGAAATGCTCGTTCATGAGCGCGGCAACCGCAGGATCCTCAAAACTTTCCCGCTCCATCACATGGCACCAGTGACAGGCCGCATACCCGATACTGACCAGGATCGGTTTGTCCTGCTCCCGGGCAGCAGACAATGCCTCCGCCCCCCACGGATACCAATCCACGGGATTATGGGCATGCTGAAGCAGGTAAGGACTGCTTTCCCTGGCAAGACGATTCGTCATGAATAAGAAACAAAAACTGGTGGGGTAGAGCTGGCGCGATAGGCTTATTTATTTCTTCTTGAGGGATCCACTCAAAAATTGCTCCAGCGCCGCCACCATACTGGGTGCCTGGGGCAGCGGAGCCTTGATATCCAGCTTGAAACCGGCTTCTTCTACTGCCTTGGATGTATTATTCCCGAACGCCCCGATCCGCATCCCGTTCTGCTGGAACCCAGGATAGTTGTCCAGCAGACTCTTCACACCGCTGGGAGTAAAGAAACAGATGACATCATAATGATTGCCCTCCATCACCGGGGTCAGGTCATTACTGATGGTACGGTACATACAGGGAGTCGCAAATTCGCACTTGTGACTCTTCAGCCAGCTCACGATCTCGCCGTCCTGCTGGTTCTCCGAACAGGGATACAGGAATTTTTCGTTCTCCTTGTGCTTGTTGATCACGTCAAACATGCTCTTATTGGTGCCATCGGCACCATAGAACACCTTGCGCTTACGGTACAGTATGAATTTCTGAAGATATAACGCCACCGCTTCGGTGATGCAGAAATACTTGGTGTCCTGGCTTACCGCCACTTTCATCTCCTCACAGGTACGGAAAAAATGATCAATGGCATTGCGACTCGTAAAAATCACCGCACTGAATTGGGCGATATCGATCTTTTGTTTGCGGAAATCCTTCGCAGGGATACCCTCCAGCCTTATGAATGGATGGAAGTCCAGGGTCACACCGAACTTTTTCCCGAGCTCAAAGTAGGGCGACTTATCGCTTTCGGGCCTCGGCTGGGTAATCAGGATCTTCTTGATCGGAGCCGCAGCTCCTTTCTTAGCCTCGTTTTTTAGCATTTTTTATACAGCTAAAAGTTCTTAAAGTTAATTGACACCTACACAAATTTCAATAACACCTTATAAATCAACAGTAAGGGTGCTACTTCGAAGGCACAAAGGTACAAAAAAAAGTGAAAACGGCTAGCTTTAACTTCCCGGTTCACATAACCATAACTGCTGACGTAGCGGTACAGGTAAATCCCCCCTACCAGCACATACGAAACGGTCAGCGCAACGATCACGCCGTTGGGTTCCGCAAATGCCATCACCAGCAACAAGGGCAGCAACAGTATCCCCAGCACCTTATTGCAAAGGTAGACGATGAAAATATAGGTATCGGTTGTAGGCTCCATATTTAATATCCAGCCCAGCAACTTTAAA